>NZ_JBMNDO010000027.1:0-79665 GCF_052542855.1 Streptomyces sp. SAS_281 | reverse complement strand
CCGCTCCTCAGCCCTGCTCGGCCAGGAGCCGGTCGGTGATCTCCTCGATCCCGGCCCGTCCGGCGGGTGGGGGGGAGGTCAGCCGATGGGGGCCGGGGTCAGCCGCGCCAGACGTCCGAGGTGAGCGTGACCCTGCCGGAGGACGGCACCGTGGCCGTGCGGTTGGCCCCGCTCTCCCAGGTCACATTGCCGCTCGCGTCCTTGCGGATGTACTTGTACTCGAACGTGGTGCCGGCGGGCAGGTTCACGTCGAGCTTCCAGACCGGGTACGTCGCCGGGTCCAGCTTCAGCGCGCTGCCGGTGTTCCAGTTGCCGAGGGCGGACTGGTTGCCGGTGACGCAGATGTTCTGGCCGAGCTGGGTGGTGGCGTTGACACCGAAGGAGGCGCCGGAGGTGCCCGTCTCCGTGCCGGGGCCGGTCGGGTCGGTGGAGCCGCCGCCGCAGGTACGGGCGCCGGTGTGCAGGGCGAGGGCGGTGCCGGCGCCGAGGGTCGCGGTGAACTGGCCGGAGCCGTTGACCGTGACCCCCTTGCCGGACTGGACGTCGCAGTAGTCGCCCGCGGGCAGCGACGTCTGGAACGTACGCGTCAGCGAGGAGCCCTCGTGGTTGATCGCCACGTACGCCTTGGAGCCGCGCCCGAAGGCGATCTGGTCGCCGCCGTTGTCCCACCAGTCGGTGACGGCCTCACCGCGCGCGGTGTTGCGGAAGCCGACCATGGAGGAGATCTCGCGCCAGGCGTGCTGGCACTTCCATCCGTCGCTGTAGCAGGCGTTCACCGTGCCGCCGTTGGGCGGGCCGGCGTCCTTGTCGGACCACTCGTAGCCGGAGTGGACGTCGGGCGAGCCGTAGGGCCAGGCCAGCATGAACACGCTGGCGAGCGTGTAGTCGGCGCCGTTCTTGTAGTTCAGCGTCTCCCCGTTGCGTTCGGTGTCGTGGTTGTCGACGAACACCGCGGCCTTGGAGGAGGACATGAAGCCCCAGCCCTCGCCGAAGTTCTTCAAATTGGCGAGGTTCTCGTTGTTGAACACCTGCTTGAGGCCGCGGGCGTAGCGGAACTCCTGTACGTCGCCGTTCCCGGCGTACTCGTCGGGCGAGACTGCCTCGCCGGCCCCGTAGATCGCCTCCTGCTTCCAGTAGGCGTTGGGGTTGCTCAGCCGGGACTTGATGTTGGCGAGGTCGCCGGCGGGCATGTGCTTGGCGGCGTCGATGCGGAATCCGTCGACGCCGAGCGAGAGCAGGTCGTTGAGGTAGCCGGCGATCTTCCCGCGTACGTAGTCCTCACCGGTGTCCAGGTCGGCGAGCCCGACCAGTTCGCAGTTCTGGACGTTGGCGCGGTTGCCGTAGTTGTTGATCTCGGAGGTGCAGTCGTCCATGTCGTACGAGGAGTACAGCCCGGGGTAGTTGTACTTCGTGTACGAGGTGCCGCCCGTGCCGGTGCCCGAACCGCTGGTCATGTGGTTGATGACCGAGTCCGCGACCACCTTGACGCCCGCGCTGTGGCAGGTGCTGACCATGTGGGCGAAGGACGTGCGGTCGCCGAGCCGTCCGGCGATCTTGTAACTGACCGGCTGGTACGAGGTCCACCACTGGCCGCCCTGGATGTGTTCCTGGGGCGGCGAGACCTGGACGAAGCCGTATCCGGCGGGGCCGAGGGTGTCCGTACACGCCTTGGCGACCGAGTCGAACTTCCACTCGAAGAGGACGGCGGTGACGTCCTTGGTGCCCGGGGCGGACGCCTCGGCCGTCGTGGCGGGGACCACGAGGGCGGCGGCTCCCGCGACGAGGGCGAGCGCGGCAGACAGGGGTCTGCTGGCCATGTTTTCCTCCTGCTGTGGGGGAAATGCGGGTGACGGTGCAGCCTCATCGGCAACGCGCCCTGCCCTCAAGGCTCCTGAAGGTTCTTGCTGCAAGAATGCAAACCTTGCCGCAGCGAGACCGTACGAGCCCGGCAGGTCCCGGTCAACCCTTTGGACACCGCCCGCTCACATCCACGAAATACCGCAGATTTCTTCCTGCAAGGTCTTACGCAAGACATTGCAGCCCTGTTACGTTTCTCCCGACTCCGGTCCGGTCGGCCGGGGGTCCCGTTACCCCGGGCCCCACGCGCCCGGCCGGCCGGACCGGTCAGGACATGAGAGGCACCGGCAGTCACACCTCCCCGCCGGCCCGACCGGGCCGACTGCCGGTGCCTCTCCTGTGACCGCCCGCCCCGGGCAACGAACCGTTCCCGGGCCGCGGCTAGGCTCGCCCCCATGTGGCCAGGAGAGCAGTCGTCCCCCGATCAGCCGAACACGCCGGGCGTGCAGCACAGTTCGCCCCCGGCGGGACCCGGCCGGGGCGGCCCCGACTGGCACGCCGCCCCCACGGTCGGCATGAACGCCCCCGAACCGCCCCGCCCCCGCCGCAACCGGACCACGATCGCCGTGGTGGCCGCCTCCGCGGCGGTCGTCGTGGCCTGCGCGGCGGTGGGCTACCTGGCCCTCCGCGACGGCGGGAACGACGAGGCCGGCCCGCAGCCGGCGCCCACCGCGAGCGCGTCCGCGAGCACCGACGGCACGGACCGGGGGGCCGGAGGCGGCGGCTCGGACCCGCTCGTCCCCGGCTGGAACACGGTGGTCAACGCCAAGCGCGGCATCACCTTCGACGTGCCCGCCTCCTGGAAGCGCCAGTCCGCGGACTGGGTGAGCTACGTCTCGGAGAACGACGACCCCGACGAGAAGCCGCTGGTCGCCATGATGGCGCCGGCTGTTCTCAAGGAGAAGTGGTGCACGTCCGACGACGCCGAGGACGGCACCCCCGACACGTACGCCCTCGCCTCGGTCGGCACCACCGGCGAGCAGGGCGCCACCAGCGCGGCCGGGGCCGCCGAGGACACCGCCAGGACCTGGGTCTACGGCCTCTACACCCAGCCCGACCGCTCGCGCCTCACGGTCGGTGAGCCCGAGTCGTTCCGGACGAAGTCGGGTGTCGAGGGCAGCCTGGTGACCGTCACCTCGTCCGGGACGCCGAAGAAGGGCACGTGCGACACCGACGGCAAGGCGGTGACCTTCGCCTTCAAGAACGCGGAGGGCAGGTTCGTCTCGTGGACCTACGTCGGAGCGCACGGCGTCCAGGACGAGGTGTCCGACGCCACGATCCGCCGGATCCTGGGCACCGTACGCCTCTTCAAGGACGGCGACGGCGAGGGCTGACCCGGCCCGGGACCGGCGCCCATGCGCACCGGACGGCCCTGACCGGGCGCGGACCTGTCTTCGTCCGCGTCCCGGCAGCGCACCGCCGCTCCCGGACACGCGTGAGGGCCGGGTCCCCCCTCCGGACCCGGCCCCTCCACCGCCCGCTCACGCGCTCCGCAGCGCCGCCGTCGAGCCCCGGACCACCAGCTCCGGCTGGAACACGTACTCCGTGCGCTGCACGGGGCTGCCGCCGATCTCTTCCAGCAGCGCGCCCACCGCGGCCGCCGCCATCGCCTGGACCGGCTGGCGGACCGTGGTCAGCGGCGGGTCGGTGAACGCGATGAGCTGCGAGTCGTCGAAGCCCACCACGGACACATCGCGCGGCACGTCGAGCCCGCGGTCCCGGGCCGCGCGGACCACGCCCAGCGCCATCAGGTCGCTGCCGCAGACGATGCCGGTGCACCCCCGGTCCAGCAGCGCGCCCGCCGCGACCTGGCCGCCCTCCACGCTGAACAGCGTGGAGCAGACCAGGAGTTCGGCGTCCGCCCGGTCCAGGCCGAGCACGGAGACCGCGGCGTCCACGAAGCCGTCCCGCTTCCGCCGGGAGGGGACGTAGCGCTGCGGCCCTATGGCCAGGCCGACCCGGCGGTGGCCGAGTTCGGCGAGATGGCTCACGGCCATCCGCACGGCGGCGGTGTCGTCGGGCGAGACGAACGGCGCGCTGATCCGTTCGTTGTACCCGTTGATCAGGACGAACGGCACCCCGCGCTCGGACAGCGCGGCGTAGCGCGCCGGGTCGGCCGAGGTGTCGGCGTGCAGCCCGGACAGGAAGACGATGCCGCCGACGCCGCGCTCGACCAGCTGCTCGACCAGCTCGTCCTCGGTGGCGCCGCCGGGCAGCTGGGTGCAGAGCACCGGCGTGTAGCCGTGCCCGGCGAGCACCTGTTCCACGGACTGGGCGAACGCCGGGAAGATCGGGTTGGTCAGCTCGGGGGTGACCAGCCCGATGAGCCCGGCGCTGCGCTGCCGCAGCCGCACGGGCCGTTCGTAGCCCAGGATGTCGAGCGCCGCGAGCACCCGCTGACGCGTGGTGTCCGCGACGCCCGGCTTGCCGTTGAGGACCCGGCTGACGGTCGCCTCGCTGACGGACGCCTGGCCGGCGATGTCCGACAGCCGCAGCGCACCGCCCGCGCCGGGGCCCCGTGGCAGGGGGACGGTCGTCACACCGTCCACCACACCGCGGTGTCCGCGGGCAGCTCGACCGTGTCGCCGTCGGCCCGGACCGGCGCGCTGGACAGCAGGACCGTCCCCTGCGCGGGGATGCGGACCGGGGCGCCGGTGGTGTTGACGGTGCAGACGAACCCGGGGCGGGCGAACGCGAGCAGCCCCTCCGGAACGTCCAGCCAGCGCACCTCGGCGCCCGCGCCGAGCCCGGGGTGCGCCCGGCGGGCGGCGATGGCGGCCCGGTACAGCTCCAGGGTGGAGCCGGCCGCGCCGGTCTGCGCCTCGACGCTCAGCTCGCCCCAGCCGGTGGGCTGCGGGAGCCAGCTGCCGCCCGCGCCGAAGCCGTACGAGGAGCCCTCGCGGGTCCACGGGATCGGGACGCGGCAGCCGTCGCGGAAGCCGTCCTGGCCGTCGGCCCGGAAGAACGACGGATCCTGGCGGGCCTCGTCGGGCAGGTCGGTGACGTCGGGCAGGCCGAGCTCCTCGCCCTGGTAGACGTAGGCGGAGCCGGGCAGCGCCAGCATCAGCATCGTGGCCGCGCGGGCCCGGCGCAGGCCCAGCTCGCGGTCGCCGGGGGTGCGGATCTGGGTGCCGAGGCCCGCCGGGTTGGCGAACCGGGTGGCGTGCCGGGTGACGTCGTGGTTGGACAGCACCCAGGTGGTGGGGGCGCCGACCGGCCGCATGGCGTCGAGCGAGCTGTCGATGACCTCGCGGAGCGCTGCGGCGTCCCAGGCGGTGGCCAGGTACTGGAAGTTGAACGCCTGGTGCATCTCGTCGGGGCGCACGTAGTTGGCGGTGCGCTCGACGGTGGGCGTCCACGCCTCGGCCACCGCGATCCGCCCACCCGTCGCCCGCCCCCGCCCTTCTGCGGAAGGCCCTGCGGGGCCCATCGTGTCGGGGTACTCGTCCAGGATGGTGCGCCAGCTGCGGTAGATCTCGTGCACCCCGTCCTGGTCGAAGAACGGCATGACATCGTTTCCGAGCAGCTTCAGCTGGTCGTGGGTGCCGAGGTCCGGCAGTCCCTCGGCCTTGACCAGGCCGTGCGCGACGTCCACGCGGAAGCCGTCGACGCCCATGTCGAGCCAGAAGCGCAGGATCGAGCGGAACTCGTCGGCGACGGCCGGGTGCTCCCAGTTGAAGTCGGGCTGCTCGGGCGCGAAGAGGTGGAGGTACCACTCGCCGGGGGTGCCGTCCGGGTTCACCGTGCGGGTCCAGGCGGGGCCGCCGAAGATGGACTCCCAGTCGTTGGGCGGGAGTTCGCCGTTCGCGCCCTTGCCGGGGCGGAAGTGGTAGCGGTCGCGCAGGGCGGAGCCCGGGCCCTCGGCGAGTGCGCGCTTGAACCACTCGTGCTGGTCGGAGGAGTGGTTGGGCACCAGGTCGACGATGATCCGCAGGCCCAGTCCGTGGGCGTCGCGGATCAGCGCGTCGGCGTCGAGCAGGCTGCCGAACATCGGGTCGATGGCCCGGTAGTCGGCGACGTCGTACCCGGCGTCGGCCTGCGGGGACGCGTAGAACGGGCTGAGCCAGACCGCGTCGACGCCGAGCTCCTTGAGGTAGGGGAGTCTGCCGCGTACGCCTGCGAGATCGCCCATGCCGTCGCCGTTGCCGTCGGCGAAGCTGCGCGGATAGACCTGGTAGATCACCGCGTCCTGCCACCAGCCGGTGCGGTGGCCGGCGGCGTCGTCGGACGTACCGGTGGAGGGGGCAGCGAGGTGCTGGGTCATGTCGTCCCTGGGGTGTCTGGGTGGGGGGCGGCGCCGGGACCGGGTCGGGATTCCGGCGCCACCGTGACTGGTGCGTGCGTGCGGGCGTGCTCAGCCCTTGACGGCTCCGGCGGACATGCCGGTGACGAGGTGCTTCTGCGCGAACAGGAACACCAGGGCCGCGGGTATCGCGATCAGTACGGACGCGGCGGTCATCGGGCCCCACTGGGCGCCGTACTGGTTGACGAACAGCTGGAGGCCGCCCGCGAGGGTGAGGTTGTCCTCGCCGACCATGAAGGCGGACGCGTACGCCACCTCGCCCCAGGCGGTGATGAAGGAGTAGAACGCGGTGACCGCGAGGCCCGGCTTGGCCAGCGGCAGGATGAGCCGCCAGAACGTGCCGAACGGGGTGAGTCCGTCGACCTGCCCGGACTCGTCGATCTCGCGCGGGATGGTGTCGAAGAAGCCCTTCATCATCCAGGCGCAGAACGGCACCGAGATGGTCAGGTACGTGATGACGAGACCGGCGGGCTTATTGAGCAGCCCCATGCCGGCCATGATGTTGTAGATCGGCACGATGAGGACGGCGACCGGGAACATCTGGGTGATCAGCAGCGTCCACATCAGCCCGCGCTTGCCGGGGAAACGGAAGCGGCTGACGGCGTAGCCGGTGGAGGCCGAGACGATGACGCCGATGAGCGTGGTGAGGCCCGCGACGATCAGCGAGTTGCCGAACCAGGTCAGGAACTTCGTGTCCTTGATGAGGTTCGTGTAGTTCTCGAACGTCGTGTCCTTGAAGAAGTCCGTGGTGGTGGCGAACTCGGCGGGCTTCAGCGAGGTGAGCAGGACCCACAGCACGGGGAAGACGGCGATCACGGACGCGACGATCAGCGTCAGGTGCAGTGCGGTGGAGGCCAGCGGCGAACGCTCGCCGCGCGGCCGGACCTTGGCAGGGCGCTGCGCGGAGTGCCGTGCGGTGGGGGTGGGTGCGGTGGTCACCAGTCGTCTCCCTGGGTGCGCAGGACTCGCCGGTAGACCGCGGCGAAGATCAGCAGGAGTACGAGGATCAGCACGCCCCACGTGGAGGACTGCGCGAAGTCGCGCGGGCTGATCTCGAAGGAGAACTTGTACGCCTGGGTGACCAGGATCTGGGTGGCTTCGCCGGGTCCGCCGCGGGTGAGCAGGAAGATCACCGGGAACATGTTGAAGGTCCAGATGGTGGAGAGCAGGATGACGGTCGTGGAGACCGGCCGCAGTCCGGGCAGCGTGACGTGGCGGAAGCGCTGCCAGGCGGTGGCGCCGTCCATCTCCGCGGCCTCGTACTGCTCGCTGGGGATGGACTGGAGGCCGCCGAGCAGGGCGACCATCATGAACGGCACGCCGAGCCACACGTTGACGACGATGACGGAGACCTTGGCGATGGTCGGGTCGCCCAGCCAGTCGATGCCGTCGATGCCGCCGCCGGCGAGGATCTTGTTGAGCAGCCCGCGGTCCTGGTTGTAGAGGAAGCGCCAGGCGAAGACGGAGACGAAGCCGGGGATGGCCCAGGGCAGGATGAGCGCCATCCGGTACGCGGAGCGGCCGGCGATCTTCCGGTTGAGGATGTTGGCCAGGGCCATGCCGAGGCCGAAGGTGATGGCCACGCAGGAGACCGTCCACACCAGGGTCCACCCGAGCGTGCCGAGGAACTGGTTGCCGGTGAGCGCGTCGGCGTAGTTGTCCAGGCCGACGAAGTCGTACGTGGCGGGCAGGTGGTTGACACCGATGGACCGCGCGACGTTGCGCTCGTTGGCGTCGGTCAGCGACAGGTAGATGCCGCGGACCAGGGGGTAACCGATGATCACGCCGATCACGACGACGACCGGGGCCACCATCGTCCAGGCGTACCAGTGCGTCGACAGGGCCCGCCGTATCCGTCCCGGCGGCGGGGGGTTACCAGTACCGCGGCTCCGGCCGCGGGCGACGTCGTCGCCCGCGGCCTTCACCACCGACTGGCTGGTGTGGACAGCCATCAGCCGGCCTGCCTTCCTGAGTTACTTCCAGCCCTTGAGGAGCTTGCGGTAGGAGTCGCCGGTCGTCTTGACCGCCTTCTCCGGGGTCGTCTGGCCGGTGAGGACCTTGGTGTACTCGGTGACGAGCGGCGCGAAGAGGCTGCCGGTCTCCGGGATCCAGGGGCGCTCGACGGCGCTCTCGACGACCGGCTTGAAGAAGCCGACGATCTCGTTGTTGACGACCGGCTCCTCGGCGTAGGCGGAGGTACGGGTCGGCAGGAGGTTCAGCTCCTTGGTGACCTGGGCCTGCGTCTTGACGGAGGTCATGTAGTCGACGAAGGCGTAGGAGGCGTCCAGGTTCTTGGAACCGGCGTAGACGGCCAGGTTGTGACCGCCCTGCGGGGCACCCTGCGCGGCGGAGCCGGACGGGACCGGGGCGACGCCCAGGTTGGCCTTGTCCTTGAACTCCTTGCCGGTGTAGGTGTCGGCGACGGCCCACGGGCCGTTGATCATCATCGCGACGTCGCCGTTCTTGAACGACGCCTGCATGTTCTCCCAGCCGTCCGTGGCGTCCGTCTTGGCGGCGCCCGAGTCGACCAGGTCCTTGACGACCTTCATGGCCTTGACACCGGCGGCGTCATCGATGGTGACGGTCTTGTCGGCGGCGTTGACCATGTCGCCGCCCTCGCCGTACAGGAAGGACAGGAACCAGTAGGCGTCGTCGCCGCGCAGGTAGAAGCCGGTCTTGCCGGTCTTCGCCTTGATCTTCTTGGAGACGGTCTTCAGCTCGTCGATGGTGGTCGGGACCTCGACGCCGGCCTCCTTGAACATCTTCTTGTTGTAGAAGATGCCCATGGAGTCGATCACCTGCGGCACCGCGTACGTCTTGCCGTTGTACTTGGTGGACGCGGCGGCCTGCTTCAGGAAGTCGTCCTGCTTCTGCAGGGCGGAGGTGCCGTCCAGCGGGGCCAGATAGCCGAGGTCCGCGAACTCGGGGGTCCAGGCGACCTCGGAGCGGATCACGTCGGGGGCGCCGGAGCCGGCCTGCGCCGCGTTCTTGAACTTGTTCTGCGCGTCACCGAAGGGCACGTTGACGTACTTGACGTCGACCTTCGGGTGCAGCTTCTCGAAGCCCTCGGCGATCTTCTTGAAGACCTTGTCCTCGCTGCCCGCGGTGGAGGTGTCCCACCACGTCACGGTGCCGGAGAGCTCGCCCGAGCTCTTGGAACCGCCGTCGGACTTGTCGTCATCGCTGCCGCAGGCGGTCGCCGCGAGCGCCAGGGCCGCGACCAGGGCGGTGGCCGTTATGCCACGTCGCATCTGAACTCCTTCAACTGCCGTACCGCTCCGTCGCGGCGCCGGGTCGACGTGAACGTAACAAGGATGAAAGACGACCGAAAGACTTTGCGGAAGATTTCTGCAAGCACCGGCGATCGTTACATTGGCGTGTCCTCAAGGTTGCCGTCAAGCCACTTGACGAAACTCCCCGATCCCTGCCACAGAGGGCCCACCAGCCCTGATTCCGCAGTGCGACGATCTGACCGCAGCCGGCAAACGGGGACCGCAAGACCTTGCAAGATGTTGCCGCCGGATACGACGAGGCGCCGCTCCGGGCGCCCCGGGGCGGCCGGTCCCGCCCGATTCCTGTGCATGGTGGGCAATCCGACCCGCTCCCGGTACAGTCCATTGCCATGACCGCACGGCTTGCCGATATCGCAACTCAGGCGGGGGTCAGCGAAGCGACGGTCAGCCGCGTACTGAACGGCAAGCCCGGGGTAGCCGCTGCCACCCGTGAATCCGTACTCGCCGCCCTCGACGTACTCGGCTACGAACGGCCCGTACGGCTGCGCAGGCGCAGCGCGGGGCTCGTCGGCCTGATCACGCCCGAGCTGGAGAACCCGATCTTCCCGGCACTCGCCCAGGTCATCGGGCAGGCGCTGACCCGGCAGGGCTACACCCCGGTCCTCGCGACCCAGACCCCGGGCGGCTCCACCGAGGACGAGCTGACCGAGATGCTGGTCGACCGGGGCGTCTCCGGGATCATCTTCGTCTCCGGGCTGCACGCCGACACCTCGGCGGACATGGGGCGTTACGAGCAACTGCGCGCCCAGGGCGTCCCCTTCGTCCTGGTCAACGGCTTCTCGCCCAAGGTGCAGGCACCTTTCATCTCGCCGGACGACCGGGCCGCGATGCGGCTCGCGGTGACGCATCTGGTGTCGCTGGGCCACACCCGGATCGGGCTCGCGGTCGGCCCGAAGCGCTTCGTGCCGGTGCTCCGCAAGATCGAGGGCTTCCACGCCACGATGCGCGAGCAGTTGAACCTGACGGCGGACGAGGTCGAGGAGCTGATCCAGCACTCCCTCTACACGCTGGAGGGCGGCCAGGCCGCCGCCTCCGCCCTGATGGAGCGGGGCTGCACGGCGGTGGTGTGCGCGAGCGACATGATGGCGCTGGGCGCGATCAGGGCCGCCCGCCGGCTCTCCCGCGAGGTCCCGCGCGACCTGTCGGTGGTGGGATACGACGACTCGCCGCTCATAGCGTTCACCGATCCGCCGCTGACCACGATCCGCCAGCCGGTGACGGCGATGGGCCAGGCCGCGGTGCGCACGCTCCTGGAGGAGATCGGCGGCACGCCCGCGCCGCACAGCGAGTTCGTCTTCATGCCGGAGCTGGTGGTACGCGGCTCCACCGCGGCGGGCCCCGGCCAGGACGCGGCCGCCCCCGCCGCCCTTCCAGGATCGCACGCGAGGGCGTAACCGGCCCGTCGCACACCCTGGGCACCGCCGCCGGACGTGCAACTCGCGCTCCGCCGGAGGATCATCGGGCAGAGAAGGCAAATCTGGCAGACTCTGTGCCTATGGGTGAATTGAGCGTGAAACGACAGGAAGGCCGCACGGAGGCCACCCCGTCACCCATCGTGAACGAGGCGGCTCCCGAGGCGAACACCAAGCAGTCCGGTCGCGTGCACGGGCTGGGCAGAGCGCTCGACAGACCACTCGATCACGTCGTGTCCCGGCTGCGCTCCCCACGGTCGCCCCGGCGGCCCCGCCTCTGGTTCGAAATCCTGCTCGTCGCGGTGAGTTACTGGGTGTACTCGCTGGTGCGCAACGCGGTGCCGGAGCAGAAGGCCGCGGCCCTGGCCAACGCGGACTGGCTGTGGTCGGTCGAACGCTTCCTGGGCATCTCGGTCGAGCAGTCGGTCAACCACGCGGTGAACTCCGTGACATGGCTCATCGTGTCGATGAACTACTACTACGCGACGCTGCACTTCATCGTCACGATCAGTGTGCTCGTATGGTTGTTCCGTCGGCATCCGGGCCGGTACGCGGCAGCCAGGCTGGCCCTGTTCGCCACCACGGCCGTCGCGCTCCTCGGCTACTACCTGTACCCGCTGGCGCCGCCCCGCCTGATGAACGGCGGCCACTTCATCGACACGGTCCTGGTCCACCAGACGTGGGGTTCGATGGCGTCGGGCAACTTCAAGAACATGTCCAACCAGTACGCGGCCATGCCGTCGATGCACATCGGCTGGTCCCTCTGGTGCGGCCTCACCATCTTCGCCCTGGCCTCCGCCCCCTGGGCGCGCATCCTGGGGCTGCTCTACCCCGCGGTCACCCTGATGGTGATCGTGTCGACGGCGAACCACTTCTGGCTGGACGCGGTGGGCGGCATGGGCTGCCTGGCGTTCGGCTACGCGGTGTCGTACGCGTGGTACGGGTCGCTACCGCACCGGCTGCCCAGGTGGATCCCGCGCAAGTCGAACCGCCCTCGCCTCGGCGCGCTGGGGGCGCAGCCCCATCGCGAGCCCGCGGCGACCCGCCGCTGACCCCCGGGGCTCCGCCCCGGACCCCGCTCGTCAATCGCCGGAGGGGCTTGCTTCCGCCACCGCTCACCCCCCGTAGAAGCGCTCATCCACGACCCCCCGCGCCCGCCGCGTGACCCGGCGGTAGTCGTCCAGCATGTCCCCGACATGCCCCTCCTCGTACCCCAGGTACCGCCCGACGGCGCTGAGCTCGCGCGGGACCGAGGGGAACGTGTCGCCCGGGCGCCCCCGTACGAGCATCACCGCGTTGCGGACCCTCGTCGCCAGGACCCACGCCTCGTCCAGGGTCTGGGCGTCGTCCTCGGAGATCAGGTCCGCCGCGCGCGCCGCGGCCAGCGCCTCGCGGGTGCGGGTGGTCCGCAGGCCGGGCACCTCGTGGCCGTGGCGCATCTGCATCAGCTGGACCGTCCACTCGACGTCGCTGAGCCCGCCGCGCCCCAGTTTCGTGTGGAGCGTCGGGTCCGCGCCGCGCGGCAGCCGCTCCGACTCCATCCGGGCCTTGAGCCGCCGGATCTCGCGGACGGCGTCATCCCCCAGCCCGTCCGCCGGGTACCGCAGGGGGTCGATCAGCTCCACGAACTCCGCGCCCAGGTCCATGTCCCCGGCCATCGGCTCGGCCCGCAGCAGGGCCTGGCTCTCCCAGCCCAGGGACCAGCGCCGGTAGTACGCGTCGTACGACTTCAGGGTGCGTACGAGGGGCCCGTTCTTGCCCTCCGGGCGCAGGTCGGGGTCGATGAGCAGCGGCGGGTCCGCGGTGGGCAGCTGGAGCAGGCGCCGCATCTCGGAGACCACCCGGTTCGCCGCCCGGCCCGCCTCCTGCTCGTCCACGCCCTCCCGGGGCTCGTGCACGAAGAGGACGTCCGCGTCGGAGCCGTATCCCAGCTCGTGCCCGCCGAACCGTCCCATGCCGATGACGGCGAACCGGGTCGGCAGGGTGTCGCCCCACTCCGCGCGCACGGCGGCCCGCAGCGCACCGGCGATGGTGACGGCGTTCAGGTCCGTGACGGCGCTGCCGACCCGGTCCACGAGGGCTCCGGGGTCGGGCTCGGCGGGGCTGTCCTCCGTACCGTACGAGCCGATGAGGTCGGCGGCCGTCGTGCGGAACAGCTCGCGCCTGCGCACCCCGCGCACCACCGCGACGGCCGTCTCGGCGTCGTCCGCGCGGCCGACGGCGGCCAGCACCTCCTGCTCCAGGTGGTCCCGGCTGCGCGGGGCGAGTCCCTGCGGGTCGCCGAGGATGGAGACGGCCTCGGGGGCGCGCAGCAGCAGGTCCGGGGCGAGCCGGCCGGCCGACAGGACCCGGGCGAGGTTCTCGGCCGCGGCCCCCTCGTCGCGCAGGAGCCGCAGGTACCACGGGGTCTTGCCGAGCGCGTCGGACACCTTGCGGAAGCCGAGGAGCCCGGCGTCCGGGTCGGCGGAGTCCGCGAACCAGCCGAGGAGCACGGGCAGCAGGGTGCGCTGGATGGCAGCCTTGCGGGAGACCCCGGACGACAGGGCCTCCAGGTGCCGGAGGGCGGCGGCCGGGTCCTCGTAGCCGAGGGCGACGAGCCGGGCGGTGGCGGCCTTGGTACTGAGCCGGGACTCGCCGGGCGCGAGCTGGGCGACGGCGTCGAGCAGCGGCCGGTAGAACAGCTTCTCGTGCAGCCGGCGCACCACGGACGCGTGGCGCCGCCACGCCTGGTTCAGTTCGGCGATGGGGTCGGTGCGCAGCCCGAGGGAGCGGCCGAGGCGCCGCAGGTCGGGCTCCTCGTCGGGGACGAGGTGGGTGCGGCGCAGCCGGTAGAGCTGGATGCGGTGCTCCATGGCGCGCAGGAAGCGGTAGGCGTCGTCCAGCTGTACGGCGTCGACGCGCCCCACGTAACCGCCCTCGGCGAGCGCCCCCAGCGCCTCCAGGGTCGATCCGCTGCGCAGGGCGGGGTCGCTGCGGCCGTGCACGAGCTGGAGGAGCTGAACGGCGAACTCGACGTCCCGCAGCCCGCCGGGGCCGAGTTTCAGCTCCCGGTCGACGCGGTCGGCGGGGATCGTGTCGACCACGCGGCGGCGCATCTTCTGGACGTCGGGGACGAAGTTCTCCCGGTCCGCGGCCTGCCAGACGAGCGGCGACACCGCCTCGACGTACTCCTCGCCGAGCGCCCGGTCCCCGGCCACCGGCCGGGCCTTCAGCAGCGCCTGGAACTCCCAGGTCTTGGCCCAGCGCTGGTAGTACGCGAGGTGCGAGGAGAGCGTACGGACGAGGGGGCCGTTGCGGCCCTCGGGCCGGAGGTTGGCGTCGACGGGCCAGATGGTGCCCTCGACGGTGGTGTCGGAGCAGATCCGCATGAGGTGCGAGGCGAGCCGGGTCGCGGCCTGCATGGCCTTGCTCTCCTCGGCGCCGTCGGCGGGCTCGGCGACGAAGATGACGTCCACGTCGGACACGTAGTTCAGCTCGTGGCCGCCGCACTTGCCCATCGCGACGACCGCGAGCCGGCACTGCGCGGCGTCGTCGGGGGCGGCGGCGGATGCGATGCGCAGGGCGGCGCGCAGGGTCGCGGTGGCGAGGTCGGCCAGCTCGGCGGCGGTCTCGGCGACGTCGGTCGTACCGCAGACGTCCCGCGCGGCGATGGACAGCAGACACCGCCGGTAGCCGACGCGCAGGGCGTCCGGATCGTCCGCCCCCGCCAGCTCCCCCTCGAACTCGGCGACCCCGGGGTGCAGATCGGCGGCCTCGTACGTGACGAGGGCCTGCCAGTCCCGGGGGTGCCGGGCCAGGTGGTCACCGAGCGCCTCCGACGCGCCGAGGACCCCGAGCAGCCGGTCCCGCAGCGGCTTGGCGGTGACCAGGGTGTCCAGCAGGATCTGCCGCTCACCCGACTCCTCCGCCTCGACCAGCCGGACGAGGCCGCGCAGCGCGAGGTCGGGGTCGGCGGTGGCCCCGAGCGCGTCGAGGAGCACGGAGTCGGAGCGTACGGACGCGAAGCCGGGCAGGTCGAGCAGCCGCTCGGCGGCGGACGGGTCGGTGAAACCGTGCCGCAGCAGTCGGGTGAACGTACTGCTCCTGCGCCCCGGCACCATGGTCATCCCGCGCTCTCCCGCTCGCCGCCCGATCAGCTCCCAGCCTTCGGAGTTTAGGCGGTGCGGGCGCGGGGCGCGGGGAGCGGCCGGGGTGCGGGTGCACGGCCGTGCCGGCAGGGCGCTTCGCCCCGCGCCTTCGGCGTCCCGGTCACGGCGCCGCGGGCCGTACCGGCGGCGTCCCGGTGACGACGGTCGCGTACCGCTCCTCGCAGGAGACGACGCGCGCCACGAGCCCGCCGTCCGCCAGGACCTTCTCCGCGGCCTCGGCCTGCCGCTCGCTCGTCTCGGCCAGGAGGCTGCCGCCCGGGGCGAGCCAGCGGGGCGCCTCCGCGGCGACCCGGCGCAGGACGTCGAGACCGTCGCCGCCGCCGTCGAGTGCGACGAGCGGTTCGTGGACGCGGGCCTCGGCGGGGAGGAGGGCGACGTCGCCGGTCGGGACGTACGGCACGTTGGCGAGGAGCACGTCGACGCGCCCGCGCAGGGCGCCGGGCAGGGGCGCGAAGAGGTCGCCCTCGTAGACGCGCCCCCGGTCCCCGATGTTGCGCCGGGCGCAGCGTACGGCGGCGGGCTCGACGTCGGCGGCGTGGAGCTCGACCCGGCCCAGGGCGGCGGCGAGCGCGGCGCCGAGCGCGCCGGACCCGCAGCACAGGTCGACCACGACGGCCGGGTCCGGGGCGAGGGCGACGGCCTGCTCGATCAGGAACTCGGTGCGGCGGCGGGGGACGAAGACGCCGGGGTCGACGGCGATCCGCAGCCCGGCGAACTCGGCCCAGCCGAGGACGTGTTCGAGGGGGTGCCCGGCGGCGCGCCGCTCGGCCATGGCGGCGACCTGGGCGGGACCG
Source organism: Streptomyces sp. SAS_281 (assembly GCF_052542855.1). NCBI lineage: Bacteria > Bacillati > Actinomycetota > Actinomycetes > Kitasatosporales > Streptomycetaceae > Streptomyces > Streptomyces sp. SAS_281. Next base: position 63,858 of record NZ_JBMNDO010000027.1, on the reverse strand, counting down.
GTGGCGGTGGCGGCGATGAGCGCGGCCTCGTCCTCGGCGAAGACGCAGCCGGCGGCGCGGAGGGTGGCGACGAGGGAGGACAGGTCGGACGGTGACAGCGGAACGGACATGGTGCGGAGCCTTTCGGAGGAACGCCGAGGGGTGCTCCGCGGCAGGCCCTAGGTCCGGTCGGCCACGCGTTCGCGGGAGGGGAGCACCCGTGTCGAAACAGCGGTAATGGGTCCCACCTCCTTGGTCATGTCCCCGTGCGGGGATGCGAAAGACTACCTCAGGTCCCGGTGCCGGCCGGGCCGGTACTCGTCGCCGCCGTTCTGCCGCCGAGGTCGTGCGTACGCCGCCGCCGGCCCGGGCCCGCCTGCGTTCCGGTCCGCGACACTGCCGGATGATGAACCATGTGAGCGTTCCAGCGAGTTCTTCCGCCGGCGCCTGGGTCTTCGGACTGGAGGAGATCCCGGCCGCTGACACGGGCGAGTGCGGCACAGTGCGTCAGGTCGCCCCGGTCTTCGGAAGGACTCTGATCAGAGCCCCCGAGGACGCACCTCAGGCGTTGCGATGGGCAGCGGAGGAGATCGTCGACCAGTGCGGGCCGGACTGGACGGCCTCGGCCTTCCTTCTGCAATGGCTCAGGATCGAAGCGGGCGACGAGCTCCGGCTGGGTGTGGAGAGCTGCTCCCTGGAGCGCGTCCCCGGTGACCGGATCCGGCTGCACGCCCACTACAACCAGTGGGAGGACCTGGTCGTCCCCCTCTCCGCTGTTCGGCGCATGCTGATCGACATGATGCACTTCCTGCTGGCCGAGGCCCGCCACCCGCTGCCCGAGTGGCGCGTCAGACGGCTGGGCGGGCGGGAACGGAGCCACAGCCGCACCGCCGGCTAGGCGCCGTCCCGGTCGCGCTCCAGGCCGGGTCCTCGGGGCCCCTGGGGCGCGCAGGCCGGCCGTCGCCCGCCGGCCGGTCATGGGGCGCCCTCCGCCTTGTCGCGCCGGATCGTCAGCGCGTTCCGGGTCCATCGCGTGTCACGGTGCTCCTCCCCGAGCACGCGGACCGTGTCGGCCACCCCGCCCGCTCCCGCGAAAACCGCGCCACGCGCTCGATGATCCGTGCAACCGTCACTGTCGCCCGGCAGTGAGCGCCAGGTCATGGATCAGGAAGTGGAGCTGCACGTCGTCCGTCGACTCCGCCCACAGTCCCTCGGCGTCGAGGACGGAGGCCGCGACCATCCGGGCCTCAGCGACGAGTTCGGGATCGTACGTGAAGCCCGGCCAAGGAAGGACGGGGTAGCCGTTCTCCTCGCCGAACTGTCGCACCCTCTCCATGTCGCCCAGGGCGGCACAGGGGAGCGACTCGTTCGCCCAGGACCACAGCCAGGTCTGCTGGGCCGGGCTGACGCTGCCGATCACGGTGAGTCGGCCGGTGAGGAAGACCTCGCCGTCACGGGACCACGTGATCCGCGCGTCGTCCATCGACCAGTCGTACTGCACGTCTCCTGACAGGCCGAAGCGCTCGACCATGAGTGCCTGTCGCGAGCGGGCACGCTCCCGGGCCGCGAGCACGACCGCTTCCCAGCCGGAGTGGTCATGCGTCGAGCGGTCGCCCACGTTGCCTCCTCGTGCGGAACTGTCGGCAAGATCCTGCCACCCTGACCAGTGGCCGGACTTCCCGGGCCCGGACTTGCCGGTGCCCGGACGGACCGCTTGCGGCTCATCAATGACGGTCCCTGAACGATGCCGGCGTCGACCGCTCCGCTACACCGCAAGCGGCCGCACGGCCTCAATGGCATCGAAGATGTCGGCGTCGGTCTCCCGCTGCCACGCGGGCGACGCATCCCGGTCGGCGACGTACCCGGCCTTCGGCTCCCCGGGAAAGTGCCGCCGCACACCGGCGATCCAACTCTCCCGAAACAGCCGCGCACCTTCGGTCTGCGACATGAACACGCCTCTCTTCACCGTGTGTTGAGCACACCGATCTCCGCCCCGGGCTCCGCCACACGTCGGTCGCCGTTCAGGGGCCCGAGCTCGTCGCGCAGGGCACGAAGCCACGGGCGACATAGCCGGACCCCGAGGTGCGCGCCAAGCCGAGGGCTTCGGTTCCGTACGCGACCACTTGGTCGGGGTCGCGCCGCCGGCAGCCAGGTCCACGAGCACCGCCGCACGTCGCCGGTAGGACGGTCCGGACGCCGGCGCAGTCTGCATCAGCGCTTCCTGCAACGTCTGCTCGGGCACGCCGGCCGGCACACCTGGGGCGGGGCCGACAATGAGCGCCATGAACATCCTGCTGCACCTCGACCGGACCCTCGATGAGCTGGATCCGCCGCGCTGGCCGGATCCGCCCTCCGCCACGACCCACCTGGTGCGGACGGTGCACGCGCTGCGGCGCGTACCGCTGCACGGACTGCGGGCGGCGGATCTGCGGATGCTCGTCTCGCAGGGGGTGGCGCTGCCGTACGTCGTCCCACTCGCCGTGCGCCTGTTGCTGGAGGAGCCGTTGCTCGACGCCTGCTTCTACGAGGGCGACCTGCTGCTGGCCACCGTGAATGTGCCGGCGGCCGTCTGGGACCTGGCGCCGGAACTCGCGGAGCAGTTGTGTGCCGTCGTCTCGGCTCTGCCCGAGTCCGCGTACGGGCGTCGGCGGAGCTCCCGGTAGGGCCGGGCTACGCGGTGTCGGGGGCGGGGCGGCGGATGTGGCCCGTTTCGATGACCTCCGACGTTCCGTCGCGGTAGTAGTCCGTGTGCCTGGTGGCGTAGGCGTCGTCGAACACCAGCACCACCAACGGGACCGAGGTGTCCTCACGGCAACAGGTGCACGCCTTCACGAAGGAGAGGCGCAGCTTCTTGTAGACGGGGGCGCACTCGATGTGGCGGGACTTCACGTAGTTCTCCGCCGGGTCGGACGACTCCTCGGGAAGCCGGTACGTTTCCTCCGTCGACGCCGTGGCCGTCGTATCGGTCGTCCGGGCCTTCTTCACGATCCGGGTGACCGCCGCCTCGATGCGTGCGCCGGCCTTCGTTCTCCTCGCGACGTCCGCCGCCAGGCTCCCCTTGGCGTTGTACTGCTGGGACGTCTCCACGATGAACGTCTCTTTGACGGACGTGCTGTACGTGTACTTCTTCTCCTGGCCCGCGTTGATCTGCTGGACCGTGCCCCAGCTCCCCGGAAGTACGTACGCTTCGTCGAGGACTTGGACGCCGGACAGGTAGTACCTGACCCTGTCGCCGAAGAGCAGGTATTTCCTCCGTTCCGAATGGAGGATTTCAGGGGCACCGACACGCCATTGAGCGGCCCGGTCCACCTCGTACTGGGTATGCCATTTGAGGACTACCTCGGAAATACTCGCGATGTCGCCCTTGGCGAGGTAATCCGAGAACCCGAGAGTCATCGCCAGACCGACCTCTTGCCTGCTCGCCTCTCCGGTGACCATCACGGCCTTGAGCGCGGGGTTCACCTGCTGAAGCTCGCGGTAGAGCTCGGTGCCGCTCTTGACCGGCATCCGCTGGTCCAGCAGGGCGACCCGGATCGGGTGCTCCTGGACGGCCGCGAGGGCGTCTTCCGGCCTGCTGCAGGCCAGCACGCGGAAGCCGGTCTGCACGGCGATCAGGTCGGCGAGCTGATTGGCCATGCTGCGCGAGTCATCGACCACCAGTACCGAGTACATCGCCGTCCTCCTCTCTCCGGAAGGGCAACGCAACGGTGAACGTGACCTCGTCGCCGTCCACGTCCATCGTGATCTCGCCGCCCGCGTAGCCCTCGATCAGGCCCTTGCTCACGGACAGCCCCACGCCCTGATGCCCGTTCTTGGTCGTGTATCCCCGGTCGAACACCTCGCCGCCCGGCGGTCCGCTCGCGCACGTGTTGGAGATGGTGAAGGAGATGGCCTCCGGCCCTCTCGCGAATTCCACCGCGATCCGTCCACGCTCCGGAGACGCGTCGACGGAGTTTTCGAGAAGCGGCAGAAGTGCGGCGATGACGAAGTCGTTCGAGTATCCGGCGAAAGACTCGGGAATTTCACCGACCTCCGCGTTGATCGGTTTACCGGCCGCATCCGAGTAGAAATCGAGCGCCATGATCAGCGCGTCCGCACCCACGCCCGTGAAGGACTCCCCCACACCCTTCTGAAGGCTTCCGTAGTTCCTGTACGCGTTGATGAAGCACTTGCATATCTCGACGCCCTCCCGGATGCGCCGGACAGCGCGCTCCGCAGTCTCGTCCCCACCCGCCGAGAGGGACTCCATGGACAGCGCCGCGGCCTCGATCTGGGCCAGCGGGGTGCCGAGCGAGTGGGCGATCTCCTGTGTCAGCCTGGCCCGTTCGCCGCTCACGTCGGCCGAGCTCAGGTGGACGACGTCGGCTGTCACGTTGGTGACGCGCTGCGTCCGGCGCTTCATGTCCTGCCCCACCCGGAAGGCGATCTCATCGGGCAGGCGTTCAAGCAGCTCCGGGACCAAACGCTGAGACCTGGCCGCCTCCGACGCCTCGTACTCCTGCAGGCGCAGGATCTCCCGCATCGCCTCGATCGACCTGGCGAGTTCGTACGTCCTTTCGTCCGTCTGCCTGGACTGCCTGACGGCGAACCACATGGCCACCACCGCGACGACACCCGCAGTCCCCCCCGACAAGAGTCCGGTGACGGTCTCGCTCATGGCCCTCCCTCGGCAACGCGCCCAGATTAGGCCGCATTTCCCGGCGCCGTCACCGCACCGCCGAAACAAAGTGGGGGCGTGCCGCCCTCAACTCGCGCTGCCGGGACAGGCCGGCGGCAGGAGAAGTCGCGGCAAGGGACGACCCGTCAATCGAGGATGACCGGATTGGTGAGGGCGGCGACCTGCCCGCCGGGGTGGCGGACCTCGATGCGGACGAAGGCCGACCGCTCCGCCGTCGTGGTCCACCGCACTGCCCCCGTGCCGTCATCGGGCAGCGACGCCCGGTGGACCTCGCCCCGGTCGGTGTGGAAGCTGACGACCCCCGCCGGCACGCCTCGTACGGCCGCGCGGACCTCCACCCGCCCGCCCTGAGTCGCGAGGCGCTCGCCCAGCCCGGCGACCCGGCCATCGACGTGCGCGGTGAACGACCCTTCCACGTCCGCCGATTCGGCGATCCAGCTGCGGCCGGCGCGGATACCGGCCAGGACCGCCGCCACGCTCAGTTCCTCGGCGAGGACCACGGTGTGCGGGACCCCCATCTGCCCTTCCAGGTGGGTGTCGCTGTTGCCCATGGCCGGCCGCCACGAGCCCGTACGGACATCCGCTGCCAGGGTCCGCCCCCACTCGGCCAGGGTCGCCTCGTTGTCGGCGTTCCAGGGCCGGTCGGAAGCCCACAGACCGTTCCAGACCTCCACCACGTCGAAGCCGGGGAGCGGGAACATGAAGTCGCCCGACGGGTACGGCGCACGCGGGTGCGCGACCACGCACACGCCACCTGCCCGGTGGACCTGGTCCAGGGACTCGCCCAGCCGTCCGTCACCGGGCCGGTGGCTCCAGTCGACGACCTCGCCGGGGGCGACACCGAGGGCGAGCCAGTGCCCGGTCCGCGTGGTCACCTCCTCCCCCAGAAGGATCAGGAAGTCGTCAGCGGCCAGATGCCCCCAGGTGCCCGGCTTCGCAGCCGAGTTGTGCTCCGTCGTCGCGATGAAGTCGAGCTTGGCGGCGCGCGCCCCGGCGGCCAGCGCTTCCGGGGTGAGTGCTCCGTCCGAGTGAACGGAGTGGATGTGGCAGTCCCCCCGGTACCAGGCCGCTCCGCGCCCGACGGCTTTCGACGGCGGAAAGTCCGGACTCCGCATGAGCCCCCTCCACGGTCTGCGCCGGCACGTCGCGCGGGCCGGGCATGGCTGCGGGCGGCCACCTCGGTGGAACCGGGTGACCCGCCCGCATCGTGCTTCCTGAACCGCCGGCCTCCCCTACAGCACCGGCAGCAGTGCCTTCAGTTCGAAGGCCGTGACCTCGCTGCGGTACTCCTCCCACTCGCGCTTCTTGTTGCGCAGGAAGAAGTCGAAGACGTGCTCGCCCAGCGTTTCCGCGACCAGTTCGCTCTTCTCCATCAGGGAGATCGCCTCGCCCAGGTTCTGCGGCAGCGGTTCGATGCCCATCGCGCGGCGTTCCGCGTCGGAGAGGGCCCAGACGTCGTCGTCGGCGCCGGCCGGGAGTTCGTAGCCCTCCTCGATGCCCTTGAGGCCGGCGGCGAGGAGGACCGCGTACGTCAGGTACGGGTTGGCGCCGGAGTCGATGGAGCGGACCTCGACGCGGGCCGAACCGGTCTTGCCGGGCTTGTACATGGGGACGCGGATCAGCGCGGAGCGGTTGTTGTGGCCCCAGCAGATGTACGAGGGCGCCTCGCCGCCGGCGCCGGCGGCGCGGGACGAGCCGCCCCAGATGCGCTTGTAGGAGTTGACCCACTGGTTGGTGACGGCGGAGATCTCCGCGGCGTGGCGGAGGAGGCCCGCGATGAAGGAGCGGCCGACCTTGGAGAGCTGGTACTCCGCACCGGACTCGTAGAACGCGTTGCGGTCGCCCTCGAAGAGCGAGAGGTGGGTGTGCATGCCCGAGCCGGGGTACTCCGAGAACGGCTTCGGCATGAACGTCGCCTGCACGCCCTGCTCCAGCGCGACCTGCTTCATGACCAGGCGGAACGTCATGATGTTGTCGGCCGTCGACAGCGCGTCGGCGTACCGCAGGTCGATCTCCTGCTGTCCGGGCGCGCCCTCGTGGTGGCTGAACTCGACCGAGATGCCCATGGATTCGAGCATCGTGATCGCCTGGCGGCGGAAGTCCATGCCGACGTTCTGCGGGGTGTGGTCGAAGTAGCCGGAGCTGTCGGCCGGGGTGGGCCGGGTGCCGTCGACCGGCTTGTCCTTCAGCAGGAAGAACTCGATCTCCGGGTGGGTGTAGAAGGTGAAGCCCAGGTCCGAGGTCTTGGCCAGGATGCGCTTGAGTACGAAACGCGGGTCCGCGAAGGACGGTGAGCCGTCCGGCATGAGGATGTCGCAGAACATCCGGGCCGTGCCCGGCGCCTCCGCGCGCCACGGCAGGATCTGGAACGTCCCCGGGTCCGGCTTGGCGATCATGTCCGACTCGTAGACGCGCGCGAAGCCCTCGATCGCGGAGCCGTCGAAGCCGATGCCCTCGTCAAACGCCTGTTCCAGCTCGGCCGGCGCCACCGCCACGGACTTCAGATACCCGAGGACATCGGTGAACCACAGCCGTACGAACCGGATGTCGCGCTCCTCAAGGGTCCTGAGGACGAATTCCTGCTGCTTGTCCATAGCCACATCCTTGCAGTTCAGACGGTCCGTGCTCACCTCCCGGGGCTGGGGAGAGACTCCAGTATCACGACCCCGGATTTCCCCCAGATTACGCACCCGACGTGACATGGAGCACTCGGCCACCCACTACGATCGGCGCCCGTGGTGTGCACGGGCGGGAACCGCCCCGTCACCCACCCCGAGCCGCCCGGTCCCCGTCCCCCTTCGCAGAAGGACCACACACGAATGAGCTACGACCGCAGGGCCCGCATAGAGCAGATGCGCAACGCCGACCGCGCGCGGGACCGCCGCAACCGGATCCTGACCGTGAGCCTCGGCGCCGTCGTCGTCGCCGGGCTCGTCGCCTTCGGTTCGTACACGATCCTCGACAAGGACTCCGGCGGCTCGGAGAGTTCGATGACGGCCGACGGGAAGGGTCCCACGCCCTCCGCCGGTGAGAAGGACGAGAACCTGGCCACCGGGCCGATCGAGGGCGAGAAGTCCTGGGACGCGAAGAAGCTCACGCGCAACCACGTGACGGACGACGTCCACTACCCCATGAAGCCGCCGGTCGGCGGGGACCACAACCCGGTCTGGATGAACTGCGACGGCGAGGTCTACAAGAAGGCCATCCCCGACGTGAACGCCGTACACGCCCTGGAGCACGGCTCGGTCTGGGTGACGTACACCGGCGACGCCCCCGCCGCCGACGTCCAGAAGCTCGCCGACCGGGTCTCCAGGACGCCGTACTCGCTCATGAGCCCCTACCAGGACCAGGCCGGCGCGATCATGCTGAGCGCCTGGGGCAAGCAGGTCACCGTGGACGGCGCGGACGACCCGCGCGTGGCACAGTTCTTCGCGCACTACGTGCAGGGGCCGCAGACCCCCGAGCCCGGCGCCGCCTGCACGGGTGGCCTCGACGGCTCCTGACCGGTCCCCCTTTCGCACGGCCCGCCGGGACATCGCGTCAGTCAGACGATTAGAGTGGGTCGCGTGCCTCAACTACGCCTCGCACTGAATCAGATCGACTCGACCGTCGGCGACCTCGCCGGAAACGCCGAGGCGATCGTCCACTGGACCCGGCACTCCGCCGAACAGGGCGCCCACTTCGTGGCGTTCCCCGAGATGGTGCTGACCGGCTACCCCGTCGAGGACCTGGCCCTGCGGTCGTCCTTCGTCGAGGCGTCACGCGCGGCGCTGCGCGCGCTCGCCGCCCGCCTCGACGCGGAGGGCTTCGGGGAGATCCCCGTCCTCGTCGGCTACCTCGACCGATCGGAGTTCGCGGCGGAGCGCTACGGCCAGCCGGCCGGGTCTCCGCGCAACGCCGCCGCGGTGCTGCACCGCGGCGGGATCGCGCTGAACTTCGCCAAGCACCACCTGCCGAACTACGGCGTCTTCGACGAGTTCCGGTACTTCGTACCGGGCGACTCGATGCCGGTCGTACGCGTGCACGGCATCGATGTCGCCCTCGCGATCTGCGAGGACCTGTGGCAGGACGGCGGCCGGGTCCCTGCCGCGCGCGCCGCCGGGGCCGGGCTGCTGCTGTCGGTCAACGCCTCGCCGTACGAGCGGGACAAGGACGACACCCGGCTGGAACTGGTCCGCAAGCGCGCCCGTGAGGCCGGCTGCACGACCGCCTACCTCGCGATGATCGGCGGCCAGGACGAACTGGTCTTCGACGGCGACTCGATCGTGGTCGACCGGGAGGGCGAGGTCATCGCCCGCGCCCCGCAGTTCGCCGAGGGCAGCGTGATCCTGGACCTGGACCTGCCCGCCGCCCCGGCCGAGGCGCCGTCCGGCGTGGTCGCCGACGGACTGCGGATCGACCACGTGGTCCTCTCCGAGGAGCCGCTGCCGCCGTACGAGGCGGAGCTCGCCGGCGGTTACGCGGACCGGCTGGACGACGACGAGGAGCTGTACACCGCCCTCGTGGTCGGCCTGCGGGCCTACGCCGCGAAGAACGGCTTCACCAGCGTGCTCATCGGGCTCTCCGGCGGCATCGACTCGGCCCTGGTCGCCGCGATCGCCTGCGACGCGCTGGGCGCGCAGCAGGTGTACGGGGTCTCCATGCCGTCCAAGTACTCCTCGGACCACTCCAAGGGCGACGCGGCCGAGCTGGCCCGGCGCACCGGGCTCAACTTCCGGACCGTCCCGATCGAGCCGATGTTCGACGCGTACATGGGGTCGCTGGGGCTCACCGGGCTCGCCGAGGAGAACCTGCAGTCGCGGCTGCGCGGCACGATGCTGATGGCCATCTCCAACCAGGAGGGCCAGATCGTCCTGGCTCCGGGCAACAAGTCGGAGCTGGCGGTCGGCTACTCGACGCTCTACGGGGACTCCGTCGGGGCGTACGGGCCGATCAAGGACGTGTACAAGACGTCGGTGTTCCGGCTGGCGAAGTGGCGCAACCGGGCCGCCGAGGAGCGCGGGCAGACCCCGCCGATCCCGGAGGCGTCCATCACGAAGCCGCCGAGCGCCGAGCTGCGGCCGGGCCAGGTGGACACGGACTCGCTGCCGGACTACGACGTGCTGGACCGGATCCTGGAGCTGTACGTGGACCGGGACCAGGGCATCGAAGCGATCGTCGCGGCCGGGTTCGACCGGGCGCTGGTGGCGAAGACGCTGCGGATGGTCGATACGGCGGAGTACAAGCGGCGGCAGTACCCGCCGGGGACGAAGATCTCCCCGAAGGGGTTCGGGAAGGACCGGCGGCTGCCGATCACGAATCGTTGGCGCGAGGCGGTCTGAAGCCCGCGGATCTCTGATACGTGAGCCCGTCCGGGGCTGAGGGTTTGTCCTCGGCCCCGGACAGCTTGTTTTCGGCCGACGTCGCCGACGTCGCTGGTCGGGTGCGGACCGCTCGGGGCCGAGGTCCGTCCTCCGGACAGCTTGTTTTCGGCCGACGTCGCTGGTCAGCTGCGGCCCGCTCGGGGCGGAGGTCCGTCCGCAAGCGCCGGACGGGCTTGTCCTGGCCGGTCGCCGCTGATCAGTCGCGGCCCGTCCCGGCCGACGCCTTGTCCTCAAGCGCCGGACGGGCTGGATTCTGCGCGGCCCGGGCTCGAACGCGTCGCGCCACCACCTTCGACGTGCCGCCGTCCCGGTCCAGGGTGCCCGCTGTGACGGCGATGGCCAGGCCCGCCAGGGCCAGTACCGCGCCCACCAGGGCCGGGGACGTCCAGCCCCAGCCCGCGGCGATCGCCGCGCCGCCCAGCCACGCGCCGCCCGCGTTGGCCAGGTTGAAGGCGGAGTGGTTGGAGGCCGATGCCAGGGTGGGGGCGTCCTTGGCCTTGTTCATCACCAGCATCTGGAGCGGCGTGGTCGTCATGAAGCCCACCGCGCCCAGCAGCACCACCATCAGCAGCGCCGCCCACTTGACCTGGGCGGCCAGCGGGAAGACCGCCAGGACGACGGCGAGGGCGCCCAGTGACCCGTACAGCGTCGGGCGCAGCGCCCGGTCCGTGAGCGGACCGGCGGCCAGCGCACCCAGGGTCATGCCGATGCCGAAGAGCGCGAGCACCGGCGTCACCGCGGACTCTCCGAAGCCCATGGCCTTCGTGGTCATCGCCGAGAGGTACGAGTAGACCGCGAACACGCCGGCGAAGCCGAAGACCGCGGTGAGGAGTCCGAGCAGGACCTGCCGGCTGCCGAGCGCCCGCAGCTCGCGGCGTACGTCCTGCCGGGCCTCGACGGGGATCTGCGGGACGAGCCGGGCGAGGGCCGCCATCGCGCAGACGCCGATGGCGGCGACGACCAGGAAGGTGGCCCGCCAGCCGAGGTGCTGGCCGAGCAGGGTCGCGGCGGGTACGCCGACGATGTTGGCGACGGTCAGGCCGAGGAACATCGTGGCGACGGCCCGCGCCCGGCGCCCCTCGGGCACCAGCCGGGAGGCGACGACGGCCCCGACGCCGAAGAACGCGCCGTGCGGCAGACCGGCCAGCAGCCGGCCCGCGACCAGCCAGCCGAAGTCGGGGGCGAGCGCGGAAGCGAGGTTGCCGACGGTGAAGAGGGCCATCAGGAGCAGGAGCATCCGCTTGCGCGGGACGCGGGAGCCGAGGGCGGTGAGCAGCGGGGCGCCGATCACCACGCCGATCGCGTACGCGGACACGAGGTAGCCGGCGGTGGGGACGGAGGTGCCCAGGTCGTCCGCGACGTCGGGCAGCAGGCCCATCATCACGAACTCGGTGGTGCCGATGCCGAAGGCGCTCACGGCCAGCGCGAGCAGGGCCAGGGGCATGAGGAGAGACCTTTCCGCTTCAGGCCCCCGCCGCAGCCCGGCGAGACCCGGTCGGGGCCTGCGGACGTGCGGAAGGGGCGGGAGGGGACGTGGTCGTACGCACGCCCGCGCGGTCCGCCGGTCGGCGGGGCGCACGGCGGCGGACCGGCCTCGTCGCCGGCGACCTTGTTCCCGTACGGAACAAAGTCTCTCAGAGGAATGGTGCCATCCGGTAAACGGCCCGTTGCGTCGGACGAACGGTCCGTTGCGTCAGAGTTTGACGCGGGCGGCGATCGGGAGGTGGTCGCTGCCGGTGGCCGGGAGCGTCCAGGAGGACATCGGCTCGACGCCCTTGACCATGATCTGGTCGATCCGGGCCATCGGGAACTTCGCGGGCCAGCTGAACCCGAAGCCGTCGCCCGCCGCGCCCTGGGTGGAGCGCAGCTGCGAGGTGACCGCCTTGAGGGCGCGGTCGTTCATCGTGCCGTTGAGGTCGCCGAGCAGGGTCACGCGGGCGAGCGGTTCGTGGGAGATGGCCTTGCCGAGGGCGTCGGCGCTCTGGTCGCGCTGGTTGGCGGTGAAGCCGGCGTGGAGCTTGACCCGCACGGACGGCAGGTGCGCCACGTAGACCGCGAGGGGGCCCTCGGGGGTCGCGACGGTGGTCCGCATCGCGCGGACCCAGCCCATCTTCAGGTCCACCGGCCGGGTGTCGCTGAGCGGGTACTTGCTCCAGAGCCCGACGGTGCCCTGCACGGAGTGGTACCGGAAGCGGCCGGCGAGCGCCTTCTCGTACGCCGCCACCTTGCCGGCGGGCAGCTCCTGGAGGGCGACGACGTCCGCGCCGGAGCCCGCGACCTGGTCGGCGGTGGCGGCCGGGTCGGGGTTGTCGGCGTTGACGTTGTGCGTGGCGACCGTGAGGTCGCCGCCGGCGCCCGACTTGTCGAAGAACAGGCCGCCGAACATGTTGAGCCAGACCGCGACCGGCAGCACGAGCGCCACCAGGGCGGTCGCCGAGCGGCGCACCAGGCCCAGGACCAGCAGCAGCGGGATCAGCACGCCGAACCACGGCAGGAACGTCTCGGTGAGGCTGCCCAGGTTGCCGATGGTGTTCGGGATCTGGGCGTGGAAGGCCATCACGAGGGTCAGCAGGAGCGACCAGCAGGCCAGGACGATCCCGCGCCGCCAGACTCCGGGGTCCCGGAAGGTCCGGGCGAGTCTGTCGCGCAGGTCCCGGAAGCGGGAGCCGGTGCGCTGCGGTCCCACGCCGTTCCCGGTGTCCGCCCTGTACGCCTGCACCATCGCGCTGTCCTCACTGCCTTGCCGTACACATCGCCGCGCCCCCGACCCTAGGGGATGCGCGATGCCTTTCATGCCGCCCGTGGCGGTCGTACTGCCACGAGGACGTGGGAGGCGGCTCCGGCAGTTCCGGAGGAGAGGTGAATCACGGCGTCTGTGACGAAACGATCACATCTGTCCGCGCCGGGGCGCCAGACCCTCCATCGCCAGGGCGATGATGCGGTCGGCGAGGTCCTCGGGCAGCGGCGCGTCGGGCCGGTGGATGGTGCGCACGAGCATCGGGCCGAGGAACAGGTCGTCCATCAGTTCCACGTCCGTGTCGTCCCTCAGCTCGCCCGCCTCGACGGCGCGCCGGACGGCGGCGACCATGGCGAGGCGGCGGGGGGCGATCACGTTGCACTGGTACTCGTGCCACAGCTTGGGATGGCTCTTCATCTGCGCGAACACGTTGTGCAGCAGCACGGAGGAGCGCTGGGCGAGGCCGCGTTTGCGCATGGATTCGAGCAGGAGGCGCAGGTCGTCCAGGCCGCCGGTGCCGGAGACCTCGGGTTCCGGGGGCTCGATGGCGCGGAGCACGTCGACGAAGAGCTCCTCCTTGCCCGCCCAGCGCCGGTAGATGGTGGCCTTGCCGACCCCGGCGGTGCGGGCGATGCGCTCGATGGAGAGCGCGGCGAGGGGTTCACCGGCCTCCAGCAGCTCCACGACGGCGTCCAGGATGGCCGCCTCGGCGGCGGCGCTGCGCGGCCGTCCCCGGCGCGGCTCGGGGTCGTCGCCGGGTTCCGGGGGGCCGGAAACCTCGCCGGGCCGCTCGTCCGGTGCCTGATCCTGCACGTGAAACCACCTTTCGCCGCCCCCGATTCTCGCCGACGCGGAAGAGGGCCGGCCCCTGCGGGTGAACCGGTCCGCGCGACACGGCCCGGTTCACCCGGAAGGTTCAGCCGGACGTCATCGTTCGGCGCCCGCCGGAGCGGGGCGCTCCTCCTCGCGTGCGGACCGGGGCGCGGCGGGCTCGCGGCCCGGCAGCCACAGGGCGACGACGAGCGTGCCGATGAGGGCGACCGCGGCCGAGCCGAGGGCCGTGACGTGCATGGCGCCCATGAAGGCGTCGTGCGCGGCGGTGACCAGCGGGGCGCCCTCGGGGCCCAGCTTCTCCGCGATGGCGAGGGTGGCCTCGATGGACTCCCCCGCCGCGTCCCGGGCCCCTGAGGGCAGCGCGCCGAGGTGGTTCTCGATGTCGCCCCGGTAGACGGTGGACAGCACCGAGCCGAGCACGGCGATCCCGAGCGCGCCGCCGACCTGGCGGAACGTGTTGTTGACGGCCGAGCCGGAGCCCGCCTTCTCGCGCGGCAGCGCCTGCATCACGGCGACGGTGACCGGCGGCATGACGTGGGCCATGCCGGTGCCCTGGACGAAGAAGACGACGCACATCACCCAGACGGGCGTGTCGGCGTCGAAGAGGGCGAAGGCGGCCAGGCCGAGGGCGACGGCCAGCATGCCCGCCGTGCAGACGGCGCGGGCGCCGAAGCGGGCGACGACGAGCCGGGCGCGGGGCGCGAAGAGCATCTGGGCCACGGCCAGCGGCAGGATCAGCAGCCCGGACTGGAGGGCGCTCCAGCCGCGGACGCTCTGCATGTAGAAGGCGGAGAAGAAGGTGACGCCCATCAGCGCGAAGAAGATCAGCGCGATCGCGGCGACGGCGGCGGAGAACGCGGGCTTCTTGAAGTACGAGACGTCGATGGCCGGGCTGGCGCTGCGCTTCTCGTGGAGGACGAAGACCACGAGGACGGCGAGGCCGCCGAGGACCGGGAGGAGGACGGTGACGTCGGTGAAGTCGGCGAGCTCGCCGCCCCGGATGATGCCGTACACGAGCAGCACCAGGCCGATGATGGACAGCACCACGCCGAGCGGGTCGAGCTTGCCGGGCCGCGGGTCCTTCGAGTCCGGCACCAGCAGGACCATAGCGACCAGGGCGATGATCACCACGGGGACGTTGACCAGGAAGATCGAGCCCCACCAGAAGTGTTCGAGGAGCAGGCCGCCGGTGATCGGGCCGATCGCGATGCCGAGGCCGACGCTGCCGGCCCAGATGCCGATCGCCTTGGGCTGCTCGTCGCGCTCGAAGACGTTCATCAGGACGGCGAGTGTGGCCGGCATGACGAAGGCGGCGCCGAAGCCCATCAGGGCGCGCCAGGTGATGAGCTGGCCGGGCGAGTCGGACAGGGCGGCGAGGGCGGAGCCGATGCCGAAGAGGGTGATGCCGAAGAGCAGGATCTTCTTGCGGCCGAGGCGGTCGCCCAGCAGACCGGCGGTGAAGAGCAGGCCGGCGAAGACGAGCGTGTAGGAGTTGATCGCCCACTCCAGCTCGCTCTGGGTGGCGCCGATGCCCGTGGGCGAAGGGGAGGCGATCGTCTTGACGGCGACGTTCAGGATCGAGTTGTCCAGCACCACGATGAGCAGGCTGAACATCAGGACCACGAGAATCGCCCAGCGGCGGCGGTGGACCGCCTCCGGTATGTGGGGCACGGCAGGAGCGCCGGAGCCTGTGGACATGAGGAGCAGTCTAGGCGCATTGCGATACGAGACCGTCTCGTATTGTAAATTCTTTACCGAGGGCCAGTCCGAGGGCAAGGCCGCGCGGCCCACTTCCCGCGACCGGCTCCGGGATGCCACCATGGAAGCGGTCCGGGGACGCCGTCAGGGCGCCTCGAGATGACGAAGGAGCCACCTGCCATGTCGCTTCAGGCTGCGCAGAACCAGTCCGCCACCCCCGCGGGTGCCCCCTCCGACAGCAGCAAGGCGCTGTACGGGGGCAAGAGCAACCGCCGGGTCACCGTCCACGACATCGCCGCCGCCACCGCGCGCGGCGAGAAGTGGCCCATGCTCACCGCCTACGACGCGATGACCGCGTCCGTCTTCGACGAGGCCGGCATCCCCGTCATGCTCGTCGGCGACTCCATGGGCAACTGTCATCTCGGCTACGAGACCACCGTGCCCGTCACCATGGACGAGATCGCCATCCTGTCCGCCGCCGTCGTCCGGGGCACCAAGCGCGCCCTGATCGTCGCGGACCTCCCCTTCGGGGCGTACCAGGAGAGCCCGGTCCAGGCCCTGCGCAACGCCACCCGGCTCATCAAGGAGTCCGGTGTCGGGGCGGTCAAGCTGGAGGGCGGCGAGCGCAGCCACGAGCAGATCAAGCTGCTGGTCGACGCCGGGATCCCGGTCATGGCCCACATCGGCCTGACCCCGCAGTCCGTCAACGCGATGGGCTACCGGGTCCAGGGCCGGGGCGAGGAGGCCGCCCAGCAGATGCTGCGCGACGCCAAGGCCGTGCAGGACGCCGGCGCGTTCGCCGTCGTCCTGGAGCTCGTACCGGCCGAGCTGGCCGCCGAGGTCACCCGCACCCTGCACATCCCCACCATCGGGATCGGCGCGGGGCCGGAGACCGACGCCCAGGTGCTGGTCTACACCGACATGGTCGGGCTGACCGGCGGCAAGGTGCCGCGCTTCACCAAGCAGTACGCCGACCTGCGGCAGATCCTCGGCGACGCCGCGAAGGCGTACGCGGAGGAGGTCGTCGGCGGCACGTTCCCGGCCCCGGAGCACACCTTCCACTGAGTTCGCGGGGGTACGCGCCCGACGACCACCACCGGTAACGACGACAGCCCGCCGACTTCCCCCATCGGCGGGCTGTCGGCCGTTGTCGGTGGGGACGAGCGGGCTGTCGGCCGGCTGTCGGCGGCCTGTCGGTGGCGACTGGTCTGATGGTCGGCATGACGCGAATCGACAAGACCCCCAGGAACGGCGGGAACGGCGGGAACGCCGTAGAGGTGCGGGGACTGGTCAAGCACTACGGCGAGACCAAGGCCCTGGACGGCGTGGACCTCGATGTGCGCGAGGGCACCGTCCTCGGCGTGCTCGGCCCCAACGGCGCCGGCAAGACCACCCTCGTACGCTGCCTCTCCACGCTGATCACGCCCGACGCCGGGACCGCGGTCGTCGCCGGCTTCGACGTGGTGAAGCAGCCCCGCGCGCTGCGCCGCACCATCGGCCTCACCGGCCAGTACGCCTCGGTCGACGAGAAGCTCTCCGGCTGGGAGAACCTCTACATGATCGGGCGGCTGCTCGACCTGCCCCGCAAGAAGGCGCGGGCCCGGGCCGACGAGCTGCTGGAGCGCTTCTCGCTCACGGACGCGGCGAAGAAGGCCGCGATGGAGTACTCCGGCGGGATGCGCCGCCGGCTCGACCTGGCCGCCTCCATGATCGGCAGCCCGGCCGTCCTCTACCTGGACGAGCCGACGACCGGGCTCGACCCCCGGACCCGCAACGAGGTCTGGGACGAGGTGCAGCGCATGGTCGCGGAGGGGGCGACCGTGCTCCTCACCACCCAGTACATGGAAGAGGCCGAACAGCTGGCCAACGAGCTGACCGTCATCGACAAGGGCCGCATCATCGCCCGCGGCGGTGTGAACGAGCTCAAGGCCAAGGTCGGCGGCCGCACCCTGCAGATCCGCCCCTCGGACCCGGCCGAGCTGGCCCCGATGGCGCAGGCGCTGCGGGAGACCGGTCTCGACGGTGTCGCCGGCGCGCAGGCGGTCCCGGACGAGGGCCTGCTCTACGTACCGATCCTCAGCGACGAGCAGCTGACCGCCGTCATCGGCCTGCTCGGCGCCCGGGGCTTCTCGCTGGCGCACGTCGCCACCGCGCTGCCCAGCCTGGACGAGGTGTTCCTCGCCATCACCGGCGACAAGGCCACCGTCACCGACACAATTCCCGAGGAGGTCGCGGCATGAGCACGACGACTCTGAAGCCCACCCCCACCCACACGCCCGTCTCCGCGCCGGCCACGAAGCTCCACGACGAGGGCTCCATCGGACTGCGGAACAACCTGCGCCACATCGGGGCCCTGGTCCGGCGCAACCTGCTCCAGATCAAGAAGGATCCGGAGTCGATGTTCGACGCGCTGCTGATGCCCGTCATCTTCGTGCTGCTGTTCGTGTACGTCTTCGGCGGCTCGGTCGGCGGCAGCATGGGCGGCGGCCGGCAGGAGTACCTCGACTACCTGATCCCCGGTCTGATGGCGATGATGGGCATGAACATCGCCATGGCCGTCGGAAGTGGTGTGAACGACGACTTCCGCAAGGGGGTCATGGACCGCTTCCGAACGATGCCGATCGCGCGCTCCTCGGTGCTCATCGCCAAGATCGTGGTCGAGCTCGGCCGGATGATGGTCGCCACCCTCATCCTGCTGGGCATGGGCTTCGCCCTCGGCATGGACCTCCACGGCTCCGTGCTCGGCCTGATCGGGGCGATCGGCCTGTCGGCCGCGTTCGGCGCCGCGATCATGTGGATCTTCATCCTGCTCGGCCTGGCGATGAAGACCGCCCAGGCGGTTCAGGGCATGGGGATGCTGGTCATGATGCCGCTCCAGTTCGGCTCCTCGATCTTCGCCCCGCCCACCACGATGCCGGGCTGGCTCCAGTCGTTCACCGACTACAACCCGCTGTCGAACCTGGCCGACGCGGCCCGCGGCCTCATGATGGGCACCCCGCTCGGCCACTCGGTCTGGCTGACGCTCGGCTGGGCCGTGGTCATCACGGCGGCCGTGGCGCCGCTCGCGGTCTCCAGGTTCCGCAAGAAGTCCTGACGCTACGCGTCCTGCCCGGGATACGCGTCCACGAGGGCGGCGGCCTCCTCCAGGGAGAGGCCGCCGCCCTCGGCGTACGCGGCCTCGTAGGCGGCGTCCCCGAGCCGGTCCCGGACCAGTTCCTCGGCGCGGGCGAGGTTCTCGCGCTCCATCGCGTTCATGAAGTGGCCGTCGGGCAGGTGCGTCCGGCCGGCGCCCAGCAGCCGCGCCGCGATCCCGGCCCGTTCCTCGCCGCCGAGTCCGCCGAGCGCCCAGGCCAGGATGACCAGGTTGATCACCGCCATCTGCGGCGCGACCATCTGCGTCAGCGGGTCCCGTACGCCCTTCAGGGACTGCCGGCTCTTCTCCAGCGCGCGGGCGTACTCACCGTCCTGGTTGTCCAGCCAGGCCAGGCCGCCGAGGACGAAGCCCTCGAACACCGCCATGGTCTCGGACGCGAACTCCTCCTGGAGATGGGTGAGCTGCTCGCGCGCCTCGGCGGTGCGGCCGCACCGGCCCAGCCACATCGCGAGGAACAGCCGGGCCGCCGGCCTGGCCTCATGGCCGGTCTGCCGCTCGTCGGCCAGCACCTCGCGCATGACCGCCTCGCCCTCGGCGCCCCGGTCGAGCTCGGTGAGCACGGAGGCGTGGCGGATGCGGAGCACCGAGACCTGGGCCAGGGCGCCCAGCTTCCCGGCCGAGCGGATGGCGGCCTGGAAGTCCTCGGCCGCCCGCGCGTAGGAGCCCCGCTTCTCGTTGGCCTCGCCGCGCGAGGAGAGCGCCTCCGCCATGCCCCATTCGTCACCGAGCCGGGTGAAGATCGCCAGGCTCTCGTCGGCGTCCCGGTGGGCCTCCCCGGCCCAGTCGGGGCGGTTGGCCAGCACGTTGGCCCGCATCTGGAGGGCGGCGGCCAGCTCCCACTCGTAACCGAACTCCCGCGCGCCGCGCACCGTCTCGTCCAGCAGGTGGCGCAGGTCGGAGACGCCGCCGGTGAGCATCACGGCGTAGAACCAGAGCGAGGCGGGACTGCGGCAGGTCTGCGGCTGGCCGGCCCGGTACGTGGCGACGACGGCGCGCAGCCGGGCCAGGCTGGCCTCCTTCGTCCACTCGTCCATCGCGTGGTCCATGCTGACCAGCTGGACCAGGGTCACCTGCCGCCGCGCCTCCTCCAGCAGCTCCTGCCGCATGGGCGGGGGCGCGTCGGTGCAGCGCTCGTGGATGGAGGGCGCGGGCCGTACGGGCTCCGCGAACGGGTCGGGGCCGAGGGACGCCGCCGCGTCGGCCCAGTGCAGGGCGTCGCCGCGCAGGTTGCGGATCTGCCAGTACCAGGACAGGGACAGCACCATGCACAGCGCCTCCTGCTCGTCGCGGGCGGCGACGGCGTGGCGCAGCGCGATGCGCAGGTTCTCGTACTCGCGTTGCAGGAGCCGGATCGCGGCGAGCTGTCCGGAGCCGCGCAGCAACGGGTCGGTCGTACGGGCCAGCTCGCGGAAGAACACCAGGTGGCGGTGTTGGACGGCGTCCCGCTCCCCCGACTCGTCGAGGCGCTCCGCCGCGTATTCGCCGACGGTCTCCAGGAGCCGGTAGCGCATCCGGCCGTCGTCCGCCGGGGCGGCGACCACGAGCGACTTGTCGACCAGGGAGCCGAGGAGGCGGGCGACGTCGCCGGACCGGCCGGGTGTGCCGGCGCAGACGGACTCGGCGGCCTCCAGGGTGCAGCCGCCGGCGAAGACGGAGAGGCGGCCGAGGACGATGCGCTCGTCGTCGTCCAGCAGCTCCCAGGACCAGTCGACCACGGCCCGCAGGGTCTGCTGGCGGGGCAGCACCGTCCGGCTGCCGCTGGTAAGCAGGCGGAAGCGGTCGTCCAGCCGGTCCGCGATCTGCTGCGGCGTGAGCATCCGCAGCCGGGCCGCCGCGAGCTCGATGGCGAGCGGCAGGCCGTCCAGGCGGCGGCAGATCTCGGCGGTGGCCGCCGCCGTCGCCTCGTCCGCGTCCACCCGGAAGCCGGGGAGGGCCGCGGCGCCGCGCTCGGCGAGCAGGCGCAGCGCGGTCGGGTTCGGCAGCGGGTCGACCGGCCGCACCGCCTCGCCCGGCACGCCGAGGGGTTCCCGGCTGGTCGCGAGGACGGTGAGCCGGGGGCAGCGGGCCAGCAGGTGGTCGGCGAGGGCGGCGGCGGCCTCGATGACGTGCTCGCAGTTGTCGAGGAGGAGCAGCATGCGGCGGCGGGAGCAGTACTCCGTGAGCCGGGCCAGCGACTCACCGGCCGCGCGCTCGTCGCCGGAGGCCCGCTCGGCGGCCCGGAGCTCCCCGGAGCCGGCCCCGCTCAGCACGGTCTCGCGTGCCCCGAGCGCGGCGAGCACCGCCTCCGGCACCGCCTCGGGGTCGTCCACGGGGGCCAGCTCGGCGAGCCAGACGCCGTCGGGCCAGGTGGCGGCGTCGACGGTGTCCGCGACCTCCTGCGAGAGCCGGGTCTTGCCGGCCCCGCCGGGCCCGAGCAGGGTGACCAGCCTTCCCTGCGAGAGGTCGCCGCGCAGGGCCTCCATCTCGTGTTCCCGGCCGACGAAGCTGGTGAGCCGGGCGCGGAGGTTGCCCAGGGGGGCGGCGGCCGGTATCCGCGCGGGCGGCGCGGGCTCCTGCCGCAGCAGCTCCGCGTGCAGGGTGGTCAGTTCGGGGCCCGGGTCGGTGCCGAGGCGGTCCGCGATGACGTTGCGGACCTCGTCGTACGCGGCCAGGGCCTGCGCGGTGCGCCCGGCGTCGCGCAGAGCGCGCAGGCGGAGCGCCTGGAGGGGTTCGTCCAGGGGGTGCTCGCCGCAGAGCGCGGTCAGCTCGGGCAGCACCTCGGTGGCCCGGCCGAGCTTCAGCTCCGCGGCGAGCCGGTCCCGGCGGGCGTCGAGCCGGCGGGCCGTCCAGCGCGCGGCGGCGGCGTGCCGGTCGGGGAGGTCGGCGAGCGCGGGGCCCCGCCAGAGGGCGAGGGCGTCGCCCAGGAGGGCCGTCGCGCGGGCCGGGTCGCCCGCCGCGAGGGCCCGGGCGCCTTCGCCGGCGAGCCGTTCGAAGCGGAACAGGTCGACGGCCTCCGGCTCGGCGGCCAGCCGGTACCCGCTCTCCGCCGAGGCGACGGCGTCGTGCCCGATGGCCCGCCGCAGCCGCCCCACCAGGGCCTGGAGCGCGCCGGCCGCGTCGGCGGGCGGCTCGCCGTCCCACACCTCGTCCACGAGCACGGCGACCGGGACCGTCCGGCCGGGCCGCAGCGCCAGCACGGTGAGCAGCGCGCGCAGCCGCGCCCCGCCGACGGAGAGGGCCGTGCCGTCGTCGCGGAGTGCCTGGGTGGTACCGAGGATGCCGTAGCGCACGCGCCCATTCTCCGCGACCCGCCCCGGTGCCCGCACAGCCGTCCCGCCCCCGCTCGTCATGGCCCCCAGCCTTTCCGGTCCCGGGCCGGGAAGCGAACCGTTTCCGCCGTGTCGCCGTCAGCCCTCCGGCGTCGTGGGCGCCTTCGGCCCGACCGCGTAACCCGGTACGGACGGCCAGCGGACGGTGAGCACCACGGACTCCTCCTCGGCGATCCAGGAGTGGTCGACACCGACGCCCCACACCACGTAGTCGCCCTGCTCCTCCAGGAGCACGCTGCGCCCGGGCAGCTCCACCCGGAACCGCCCGCTGATGAGCACGAGCAACGCGGTCCGGCTTTCGCCGCGCACCCACTGCGCCCGCTCGTCGCCCACGGGATGGACGCCCCACTTGATCTCGACGTCCTCGCTGTGCCGGGGATCGCCCGCGTCCTTGAAGTGCCCGAGGATCCATCCCCGGTCGAGCGCCGCGTCCTTGCCGGCGTTGCCCACGTATACGTTGTCGTTCACGTGGGGGGACGCTAGCAGGGGCGTTCCGCCCGAGGGGGACGGCTACGCTCTGGCCCATGGCGAGCGCAGCGCAGCAGCGGATCAGTCCGGTCTTCCTCGGGATCGCCGCCGTGACGGCCGTGGCCGGGTGGGGGGTGTGGACGGACTTCGCGGCGCAGCCGGGGTTCGCGACGTTCCTGTTCGTGACCGGGGCGTGGGTCGTGTCGCTGTGTCTGCACGAGTACGCGCACGCCAGGACCGCCCTGCACAGCGGGGACATCTCGGTGGGGGCCAAGGGCTATCTGACGCTGAACCCGCTGAAGTACACGCACGCGCTGCTGAGCATCGTGCTGCCCGTGCTGTTCGTGATCATGGGCGGGATCGGGCTGCCCGGTGGTGCGGTGTTCATCGAGCGGGGGCGAATCCGCGGCCGGTGGCGGCACAGCCTGATCTCGGCTGCCGGGCCGCTGACCAACGTGCTGTTCGCGGTCGTGTGCACCGCGCCGTTCTGGCTGGACGCCCTGGACGGGGTGCCTCCCGCCTTCCGCAACGCGCTGGCGTTCCTGGCGATGCTCCAGGTGACGGCCGCCATCCTGAACTTCGTGCCCCTGCCGGGGCTCGACGGCTACGGGGTGATCGAGCCGTGGCTGTCGCACTCGGCGCGGCGCGCGGTCGAGCCGATCGCGCCGTTCGGGCTGATCGCGGTCTTCGCCCTGCTGTGGGTGCCCGAACTGAACCGGGCTTTCTTCGACGCGGTCGACGCGCTGCTGCGGGGTCTGGGCGTGCACGGGTTCTGGACCGACTGCGGCCTGGACGCGTACCGGTTCTGGCAGGGGGCGAGTCCGGTGTGCGAGATGGGCGGGTGAGGCCGTCCGGCCGCCCTTGACGCGGGTCACCGGCGGCGGGTGACCATGGGCCGTGACCCGTGACCTGTCGACACCGCCCGCCCTCGCCCCCGGCTCGCTCTCCGGCTCGCCCCAACCGGTGCTGCGCACCGCCGGCGGGCTGTCGCTGCGGCCTTGGGAGCGTGCCGACGCCCCGGTGTTCCTCGCCGCCTACGGGGACGCGGAGATCCGCCGCTGGCACACCCGCCGGCCCTCGACGGAGGATCAGGTCCGGGAGTGGTTCGACGCGTACCGGCAGGACTGGCAGCGGGAGCAGGGTGGTCACTGGGCGGTGACCGGCCACGACGGCGAGGTGTGCGGGCGGATCGCCCTGCGCGGCATGGACTTCGACGACGGGACCGCCGAAGCCGCCTACTGGGTGCTTCCCGCCGCACGCGGCAGGGGCGTGGCCTCCGGGGCCCTCGCAGCGCTCAGTTCGTGGGCTCTGGGCGAGGGCTTCTGGCGCCTCGAACTGGACCACTCGACGGGGAACGCCGCCTCGTGCGCGGTCGCGGCGAAGTGCGGCTACGCCCTGGAGGGTGTCAGGCGCAGTGCGGCCGTGCACGACGACGGACGCCATGACATGCACCTGCACGCGCGGGTCCGGGACCGGTGAGACCGGCGCGTCGGGCTACTCCGCGGACGCGGCCCCCGCCCGCCGGCGGCGCAGGTAGTACCAGGCCATGTTCGAGGAGAGGCCGACCAGCAGGACCCAGACGACGCCGATGAGCACGCTGCCCTGGACGAAGGACGTCACGGCCGCGGCGAGGGCCAGGACGCAGACGACGAGGGCGTAGAGGGCGAGGCGGGGCATGGGTGGCTCCTGTCGGGGGTGGTACGTGGTCCCGTCCAGTCTCCCCCATGCCCCGGGACGTCCGGCGCGGGCCCGGGTCACACGTCCGTCGTACGGAGTCCTGCGTGCGCCTTGTAGCGGCGGTTGACCGAGATCAGGTTGGCGACCAGTGACTCGACCTGGTGGGCGTTGCGCAGGCGGCCCGCGAAGATGCCGCGCATGCCGGCGATGCGGCCGGCCAGGGCCTGGACGATGTCCGTGTCGGCGCGGGCCTCGCCCAGCACCAGGACGTCGGTGTCGATCTCGTCGATCGTCTCGTCCTGGAGCAGCACCGCCGAGAGGTGGTGGAAGGCGGCCGTGACGCGGGAGTCCGGCAGCAGGGCGGCGGCCTGTTCGGCGGCGCTGCCCTCCTCCGGCTTCAGCGCGTAGGCGCCCTTCTTGTCGAAGCCGAGCGGGTTGACGCAGTCGACGACGATCTTCCCGGCCAGCTCCTCGCGCAGCGACTCCAGCGTCTTGGCGTGCCCGTCCCACGGCACCGCCACGATCACCACGTCGCTCTCCCGCGCGCACGTGGCGTTGTCGGCGCCCCGCACGCCGTTCCCCAGCTCCTCGGCCGCCGCCTCCGCGCGGTCCGCCGCGCGGGAGCCGATGACCACCTGCTGGCCGGCGCGGGCGAAGCGGTACGCGAGGCCGCGGCCCTGCGGTCCGGTGCCGCCGAGCACGCCGACGGTCAGGCCGGACACGTCGGGCAGGTCCCAGGGGTCCTTGGCGGGGGGCTTGGGCGCGCTGCTGCTGTCATTCGTCGTCATGGCCCCGACACTACTGCCAGGTACGGGGCGGAGCCCGTGGGCCCGGGCCGCCACCCGTACGGATGGCTGTCCGGCCTTTCGCCGGTGCCCGGGCCGCCGCATGGTGCAGGATGCCGGGCCATGGATGCCGTACGTGTGGCGCTGCTGCGTGAAGTGCTCGCCAGGACCCAGTGGCCCGCCGCCGCCCGCCGGTTCGCCGGCGCGCTCCGCTCGTCCGTGGTCCCGCACGGCGGCGGGCTGCTGCTGGTGGGGACCGAGGCGTACGAGCCCTGGCACCTCGCCGCTCATCTGGTGGACGAGTCCACCTGGTCCGGGCTGCCCGAACTCCGTCCGACCCTGGTGCGCCACCGGGTGGAGCCCGGCGACCCGGCGCACCTCGCGGTCGGCCTCGGCCGGATCGAGGCGGCCGGGCGCGGCGAGACGCTGCTCGTGGTGACGCCGGACCGGCCCGGCGAGGGGCTGCTGGAGCGGGTGCACGACGCCCGGCGGGCCGGGGCGACGGTGCTGTCGCTGGACAACGGCGATCCGCAGGTGCGCGGGCTCGCCCATGAGGCGCTGTCCGTGACGGACGGCGACGACGTGGACCTGGACACCGTCCAGCACCTGGTCAGCGCCGCCGCCGGGGAGAACGGCGCGCCCGTTCCGCGGGCCGGCCGACGCACGTTCCGCGACCGCCTGTCCCGGCTGGCCGACCAGCTGACGGCGCCGCCCCCGCCGCGCTGGTGAGCGGGCCCGGCTGCCGGGAAACCCGTTTGCCTCCTCCACGTACCGCGACGGACCATGTCTCCTCGTGACCTTTCGCTCCTCCCTCGCCGCCAGGCTGGCCGCACTGCTTCCCGATCTCTCGCCCTGGCGTTCGTCGGCCGACTTCCGGCTGCTGTGGGTGCAGGGGATCGTCACCTACTTCGGCAGTTTCATGGCGCTGATCGCGCTGCCGCTCCAGATCAAGGACCTCACCGGCTCGCCCCTCGCCGTCGGCGCGATGGGCGCGGTGGAGCTGGTGCCGCTCGTCATATGCGGTCTGTACGGGGGCGCCCTCGCCGACGCCGCCGACCGGCGGAAGATCATCCTGGCCACCGAGGCCGGGCTCGGGCTGCTCGCGGTGGTCCTGCTGGTGAACGCGGCGCTGCCGGACCCGATGCTGTGGCCGCTCTACGGGGTGGCGGCGGGGGTCTCCGCGCTCGCCGGGCTCCAGCGGCCCGCGCTGGACTCGCTGATGGCCCGCATCGTGCCGCACGACCAGCTTCCGGCCGCCGCCGCGCTGAACTCGCTGCGCTGGCAGGCCGGGGCGATCATGGGCCCTTCGCTGGCCGGTCTGGTGGTGGCCTACGCCGGGCACGCCACCGCGTACTCCATCACCGTCGTGACCTTCGCCGCCTCGGTGCTGATGTGCCGCAGGCTCGCCCCCGCGCCGCCGGCCGAGACGGGACGGAAGCCGTCGCTGCGCGGCATCGTGGAGGGCGCCCGGTACGCCTGGAGCAGGCCGGTGCTGCTCGGGACGTACGCGATCGACATGGCCGCGATGTTCTTCGCGTTCCCCAACACGATCTTCCCGTTCCTCGCGGACGAGCTGGACGCCGACTGGTCGCTGGGCCTGATGTACGCGGCGGGCTCGGTCGGCTCGCTGGTGCTCGGCCTGACCAGCGGGTGGACGTCGCGGGTGCGCCGGCACGGGCTGTTCGTCGTGTTCGGTGCGGCCGTCTGGGGGCTCTCGATCGCGGCGGCCGGCTGGTTCGGCCATGTGTGGCTGGTGCTGGTGTGCCTCGGGTTCGCCGGGGCGGGCGACATGCTCAGCGGGCTCGGCCGGTCGACCATCTGGAACCAGACGATCCCGGAGGAGCTGCGCGGCCGCCTCGCGGGCATCGAGGTGCTCTCGTACAGCGTCGGCCCGCAGCTCGGCCAGGTCAGGGCCGGTGGCATGGCGGGGTGGACGGGGACCAGGCCCGCGATCTGGACCGGCGGCGTGGCCTGCGTCGCCTCGGTGGCGCTGCTGGCCGCGGCGCTCCCGAAGCTCCTCACCTACGACTCGGGGACGGACGAGGACGCGCTGCGCAGGCGGGCCCGGCACACGGAGGGGCCGGCCGTGGAACCGGCGGCCTGAGGCCGGGGCGTACGGCCATGAGCGGCGGCGCGCCCCGGCGGCCCCGTCAGCCTGCCGCCTGGTCCTCGTCCGGGCCCTTGCGGTCGTGCCACTTGGGGTCGGTGTCCCACTCCAGGTTCCGTTCCCGGGCGGTGTCCATGGCGTGCTGCGCCTCCTGCCGGGAGGCGTACGGACCGAAGCGGTCCTTGGCCGGGCAGTCGGGGCCCTCCTCGACCTTCTTGTGCTCCAGGCAGTAGAACCACTCGCCCGGCTTGCCGACCGTGCGCTTCTTGAACAGGGCCATCATCGGATCCTTTCCTCTGTGCCATGGTGCCCCGGAAGCGCTGGTTAGACTCGCTGGCATGTCTGGCCAGTCGCTGCTCGTACCAGGGGAGATCACTCCCGTCCGTTCCGTGCCCGGAAACATCCGGCGCCCCGAGTATGTGGGCAAGCCGGCTCCGACGCCGTACACAGGGCCGGAGGTGCAGGACAGCGACACCGTCGAGCGCATGCGCATCGCGGGACGGATCGCCGCGCAGGCGATGGCCGAGGCCGCCAAGCACATCGCCCCGGGCGTCACGACGGACGAACTCGACCGCGTCGCGCATGAGTTCATGTGCGACCACGGGGCCTACCCGTCGACGCTGGGCTACCGCGGCTTCCCCAAGTCGCTGTGCACCTCGCTCAACGAGGTGATCTGCCACGGCATCCCGGACTCCACCGTGCTGCGCGACGGCGACATCGTGAACCTCGACGTGACCGCGTACATCAACGGGGTGCACGGCGACAACAACGCGACGTACCTCTGCGGCGACGTGGACGAGGAGTCGCGGCTGCTCGTCGAGCGCACCGAGGAGTCGCTGCGGCGTGCGATCAAGGCCGTGAGGCCCGGGCGTCAGATCAACGTGATCGGGCGGGTCATCGAGTCGTACGCGAAGCGCTTCGGGTACGGCGTGGTGCGGGACTTCACCGGGCACGGGATCAACACCTCGTTCCACTCGGGGCTCATCGTGCCGCACTACGACAGCCCGCACGCGACCACCGTGATGAAGCCCGGCATGACGTTCACCATCGAGCCGATGCTGACGCTCGGCAGCCACGACTACGACATGTGGGACGACGGCTGGACCGTGGTGACGAAGGACCGCAAGCGCACCGCCCAGTTCGAGCACACGCTCGTCGTGACGGAGACCGGCGCGGACATCCTCACGCTGCCGTAGCCTCCGCGGCGGGCAGCAACACCTCCCGGCACCACTGGCGGAAGCCGGTGGGGGCCGGGGCGGTCAGGGCCCGCCACTCGGGCTCGTAGATGCCGTCGTCCTGGGCGGCGGCCATGTCGAGCAGACCCTGGGCCCAGGCGTCGTGCATCCCGTACCGCGTCAGGGCCGCCTTGTACGCCTGCCCGTCGGGCCGCTCGAAGCGGACCGGGCGCTCCAGGACCTCGGACAGGACCCGGGCCATCCCGACGGGCGTCAGGGAGTCGGGGCTGATGAGCGGGACCGTCTCCCGCCCCGACCAGGAACGGTCGGCGAGCAGCCGGGCGGCCACGGCGGCGATGTCGCGGGTGGCCACGAGCGGCAGCGCGCGGTCCGGGGCGACCGGCACGGACAGCACGCCCTCCGCCTTCAGCGCTCCGGCCTGGTGGAGCAGGTTCTCCATGAAGAACGGCATGGCCAGGGCGCGGTAGCCGACCCCGGTGCTCTCGATCATCTCGTCCATCGCGAACGCGGCCGACAGCTGTCCCGCGTGCGCCCCGTAGCCGCGGCCCAGGCTGCTGATGCCGACGACCCGGCGCACGCCCCTCTCCCGCAGGGCCTCGCAGGCCGGGCGGGTGAAGCCGAGGTAGTGCTCCCGGATGTCCTCGGCGCGGGGGTCGGGCGGGACCAGCCACAGCACGCCGTCGGCCCCCTCGAACGCCTCATTCAGCACCCGCGGGTCGCCGTGGGAGCCCCGCACCACCTCGGCGCGCTCGCGCGCCTCCGGGGCGATCCTCGCCGGGTCGCGGGCGATCACCCGCACCTTCTCACCGCCGTCGAGCAGCGCATCGAGCACCTGGCGGCCGATCCGGCCGGTGGGGGCGGTAACGACGATCACGGGAACCTCCGAAGCTTGCATGGCTGTGGACGCGGGAACGGCGCGCCGGCCGGTCGCCGGCCACTCACCGTTTCCATCGCTAACAATGGCACGGTAGCGTCGATAACGCAAAGCGCTAACACGAGTCCGTTATCATCGGAAACCATGGAGACCGAGCGCCCCGCCCCCGCCGAGAGCAACCGCCGGCGGATCATCGCCGCCGCCACCCGGCTGCTCGCGGAGAAGGGGCGTGAGGCGGTGTCGACCAGGGCCGTGGGCGCCGCGGCCGGCGTCCAGGCGCCGACCATCTACCGGCTCTTCGGCGACAAGCAGGGCCTGCTCGACGCCGTCGCCGCCGACGGCTTCGCCAGCCACATCGACGAGAAGGCCGCACTGGAGCTCACCGGCGACCCGGTGGAGGACCTGCGCAGGGGCTGGAACTTCAACACGGAGTTCGGCCTGGCCAACCCGGCCCTGTACACGCTGATGTACGCCCAGCCCAGCCCGGGCACCCCCTCCCCCGCCGCCGTCGCCGCGCTGGAGATCCTCGCCGCGCACGTCCACCGGATCGCCGAGGCGGGACGCCTGCGGATCGACGAGGCACGCGCCACCCACCTGGTGCACGCCGTGGGCGGCGGCACCACCCTCTCGCTCATCGCCACCCCGGAGGACCGGCGGGACATGAGCGTGTCCCACCTGGCCAGGGAAGCCGTCATCGCCGCGATCACCACCGAGGCGCCCGCCTCCCCGCCCCCCGGCCCGGCCGCGGCGGCCGTGGCGCTCCAGGCCCTTCTCCCCCGGACCGGCGCCCTCACGACGGGCGAACGCGCCCTGCTGACCGAACTGCTCGACCGCATCTCGGCCGCCCCGGACGAGCACGCCTGACGGAAGGCGCCTGCGCGCAGGCGGCCGCCCGGGCGGAGGGTCCCCGTTATCCGTGGTGGGCCAGGACGACCCTGCCGCCGATCTCCACCGTGCCGTCCGGCGCGGGCGCCGTGAGGATCTGGGAGCCGCGGCCCTGTGCGATGTTGAGCGCGCGCCCGAGGTGCGCACTGAGCAGCAGGGCGGCGGCCCCCGTCGCCTCGTCCTCGGTGATGCCGTCGTCCCGGCGCGGGAACGCCCGCGCCCTGACCCGCCCCGCCGCCTCCTCCTCCCACGCCCAGGCGTAGAGCCGGCCCTCGCCGGGCGGCGGTGCCGGCAGCGCGTCGACCTCGGCGGCCGAGGCGTACTGCTCCAGGGTGCGCGGCGGGGCCCACTCCGGGCGGGCGGTGATCCAGGTGAACTCCCCGTCGTGACGGGCGAACACGTCACCCACCTCCAGCTCCAGGATCTCCAGGTCGAGCAGCCAGGCGGCGCCGACGACGGGGTGCCCGGCGAACGGCAGCCGGAGCCCCGGGGTGTAGATGTCGAGCCGGCCGCGCTCGGGGTCGTCCACGAACACGGTCTCGCTGAAGCCGAGCTTCCCGGCGAGCTCCTGCCGGTCCGCGCGGCCGGGGACGCGGCGCCCGTCGCGTACGACACCGAGGGCGTTGCCGTGGCGGCCGTCCGGGCCGCAGAACACGCGGAGGATGTCGGTGCCGGCGGGTACGTCGTAGTCGCTCACGTCGGCATTCAAGCACCCGCACGGACACCGGCCGCCGTGATCGCGCCGGAGGCCGCACCGGCCGCCTCGCTTGACCTGTGCATTACCTGTGCGAGGTACGTCCATGGGTCGTCCGTGACCGCACTGTTGCCGAGCCCTCGCAGTGAGAGCTGAATCACTGCACGGGTGGGTATCGGACAGATAAGCCTCGGCTAAGTTAGGTCCGCCTCACCCGGCTTTGTCCGGCCTCTCACCACCTACTCCTTCATCCTCAAGTGGAGCCCGCATGCGAGCCGTTCGTCTCTCCGTCGTCACCGCAGCCGCCACCGCGGCCGCTCTGACCGCCGTCACGGGCTGCGCCGAGAAGAGCGACGGCAAGGGCGAAGGGGCCGTCCAGGTCGTCGCGAAGGACGACTCCTGCGAGGTCTCGAAGAAGAAGCTGCCGGCCGGGCACATCGAGCTCGCCGTGCAGAACAAGGGCTCCAAGGTCACCGAGGTCTACGTCCTGTTCCCGGACGACCGCATCGTCGCCGAGCGCGAGAACATCGGCCCCGGCACCAAGGCCACCATCACGGCCGAGATCAAGGCCGGTTCGTACGAGATCGCCTGCAAGCCCGGCATGAAGGGCCACGGCATCCGGCAGAAGATCGAGGTCAGCGGCGGCAAGGCGGCCAAGCGCAGCCCCGAGATGGACAAGGCCGTCGCCGGGTACCGCACCTATGTGCAGGCGCAGGCCGACGAGACCCTGCCGAAGGTCAAGGTCTTCACGGACGCCGTCGCCGCCGGGGACATCGAGGCCGCGAAGAAGGCGTACGCGAACTCCCGCGTCGGCTGGGAGCGCACCGAGCCGGTCGCCGAGTCCTTCGGCGACATCGACCCCAAGGTCGACGTCCGCGAGGACGGTCTCGAGGACGGCCAGAAGTGGACCGGCTGGCACCGCCTGGAGAAGGCCCTGTGGAAGGACAAGAAGCTCGGCGCCGAGGAGAAGGCCCTCGCGCCGGTCCTCTACAAGGACCTGGTCGACTGGCAGAAGCGCGTCGGCACCGCCGACATCACCCCGACCTCGATGGCCAACGGCGCCAAGGAGCTCCTCGACGAGGTCGCGACCGGCAAGGTCACCGGTGAGGAGGAGCGGTACAGCCACACCGACCTGGTCGACTTCAAGGCCAACGTCGAGGGCGCCGAGCAGTCCTACGACCTGCTGAAGGCGATCGCGTCCAAGAACGACGCCGCGCTCACCGCCACCCTGGACAAGCGGTTCGCGGAGCTGAACAAGCTGCTCGACAAGTACCGCGAGGACCCCTCCACGTACGACTTCACCTCCTACGACAAGGTCGGCAAGGCGGAGCGCAAGGAGCTGTCGGACGCGGTCAACGCGCTGGCCGAGCCGCTGTCCAGGCTCGCCGCCGCGGTCACGAAGTAACCGGCCGGAAAGAGGCTCCGGGATGAGCGAGGAGACCCGCGAAGCGTCTGTCGACGGCAGCGCCCCGTCGCGGCGCGCGCTGCTGGGCTGGGGCGGTGCCGGGCTGGCCCTCGGCGCAGCCGCCGCCGGGGTGGGCGTCGCCGCGGCCCGCTCCGACGACGGCGGCCGGACCACGGCCGCGGACAGCGGCGCCGCCGTGCCGTTCCACGGCGCGCACCAGGCCGGTATCGCCACCGCCGTCCAGGACCGGCTGCACTTCGCCGCGTTCGACGTGACGACGAAGGACCGGGCCGAACTGGTCGCGCTGCTCGAGGAGTGGACCAGGGCGGCCGAGCGGATGACCGCCGGGCACGCGGTCGGCGACGGGGCGTACGGGGGCCTGCCCGAGGCGCCGCCGGACGACACGGGCGAGGCCCTGGGGCTGAAGCCGTCGCGGCTGACGCTGACCATCGGCTTCGGGCCCTCGCTGTTCGCGAAGGACCGGTTCGGGCTGGCGGAGCGGCGCCCCGAGGCGCTGGTGGACCTGCCGAAGTTCCCCGGTGACAACCTCGACAAGGCCCGCAGCGGCGGCGACCTGTGCGTCCAGGCGTGCGCGGACGACCCGCAGGTCGCCGTGCACGCCATCCGCAACCTGGCCAGGATCGGCATGGGCCGCACCGCGATCCGCTGGTCGCAGCTGGGCTTCGGCAAGACGTCCTCGACCACGCCGGACGCCCAGACCCCGCGCAACATGATGGGCTTCAAGGACGGCACCCGGAACATCTCCGGCACCGACACGGCCACCCTCGGCACGCATGTCTGGGTCGGGGAAGGCGACGGTCCCGCCTGGATGACCGGGGGTTCGTACCTGGTGGCCCGGCGCATCCGGATGCACATCGAGACCTGGGACCGCGCCCCGCTTCAGGAGCAGGAGGACGTCTTCGGCCGCGACAAGGGCGAGGGCGCCCCGGTCGGCAAGGCGAAGGAGCGCGACGAGCCGTTCCTGAAGGCCATGCTGCCGACCGCACATGTGCGCCTCGCGCACCCGGACAGCAACGACGGGGCGATGATCCTGCGCCGGGGCTACTCCTTCACGGACGGCACCGACGGCCTCGGCCGGCTCGACGCGGGGCTGTTCTTCCTGGCCTACCAACGCGACACCCGCAAGGCGTTCGTTCCCCTGCAACGACGCCTGGCGGCACACGACGCACTCAACGAGTACATCCAGCACGTGGGTTCGGCGCACTTCGCCGTCCCGCCGGGCGTCCGCGACAAGGACGACTGGTGGGGCCGGGCGCTGTTCTCGTAACGGGACTCGAAGCGGAAAGGGAACCGAGACGTGTTCAGCAACTTCCTGATCGGGCTGCGTGAAGGGCTTGAGGCCAGCCTGGTCGTCTGCATCCTCATCGCGTACCTGGTGAAGACCGGCCACCGCGACCGGCTGGTGCCGATCTGGATCGGTGTGTCGATCGCGGTCGTCGTCAGCCTGGGCTTCGGCGCCGGGCTGGAGTTCGGCTCGCAGGAGATGACGTTCAAGGCGCAGGAGGCGCTGGGCGGTTCGCTGTCCATCGTGTCGGTGGGCCTGGTGACGTGGATGGTCTTCTGGATGCGGCGGACCGCCCGCCACCTCAAGGCGGAGCTGCACGGCAAGCTGGACGCCGCGCTCGCCATGGGAACCGGCGCGCTCGTCGCGACCGCGCTCCTGGCGGTCGGCCGGGAGGGGCTGGAGACCTCGCTGTTCGTGTGGCGGGCGGTGCACGCGGCGGACGACGGCTGGCACCCGATGATCGGCGCGGTCCTCGGCATCGCCGCCGCGGTGGTGCTGGGCTGGCTGTTCTACCGGGGCGCGCTCAAGATCAACCTGGCGAAGTTCTTCACCTGGACCGGCGGAATGCTGGTGGTCGTCGCCGCGGGTGTGCTGGCGTACGGCGTGCACGACCTCCAGGAGGCGGAGTTCCTGGGCGGTCTGGGAAACCGGGCGTTCGACATCAGCTCCACGATCCCGCCGGACAGCTGGTACGGGACGCTGCTGAAGGGCACGTTCAACTTCCAGCCCGACCCCACCGTCCTCCAACTCACCGTCTGGGCGCTGTATCTCGTCCCGGCCCTCGCGCTGTTCCTGTCCCCGGTAGGGTTCGGACGGTCAGTGGCGACGGATCAGAAGGCGCGGAAAGCAGCGGATGAGAAGTCTGGGGCCGGTGCGGCGGGTGGCGGGGCTCGCGGTGGCGACGGTGCTGAGCCTGACGGCGAGCGGGTGCGTGACGGTGCACGGCGAGCGGGCAGTCGTGCCGGCGGCGACGAGGGCTGAGGCCGCCCGGGCCCTGAAGGACTTCACCGCCGCGTACAACGCCGCCGACAAGGCGTACGATCCGGCCCTGGACGCGGACGTGGTGACGGGTTCGCTCGGCGCCATCAACCAGGCGGGGCTGAAGGCCCGGCACCGGATAGCACCCACCGGCAACTCCCGGCACCGGCCGCTGAAGCTGACCGACGCCCGTTTCGTCATCCCGGAGAAGGCGGGCTGGCCGCGCTGGTTCCTCGCCGACACGGACGCCAACCGCGACACGGGACAGGGCGAGCGGGACAGCCGCTGGCTGCTGGCGTTCACGAAGACCGGCCCCGCCGCGGGCTGGAAGGCCGCCTATCTGTCGGTCGTCGCCCCGGACCTCCTGCCCGCTCTCGCGAAGGACGCCGCACCGGTCGCGGCGGAAGGAACGGGTCTGGCCGTCGCCCCGCGCGATCTCGGCACGCGGTACGCGCAGTACCTCCAGAAGGGCACCCCGGACGTCTTCGCGCCGGGGGCGGCCACCTCGCAGTGGCGGGAGGCGCGGCTGAACACCCGGCGGGCCGGGTTCTCGTACCAGTACGCCGACCAGGCGCTGGACGGCGGCGCGTACGCCCCGCTCGGGCTGGCCACCGAGGACGGCGGGGCGCTGGTCTTCTTCAGCAGCAGGCACTACGAACGGCAGACCGCCGCGCAGGGGCTGCGCCCGGCGGTCGATCCCGATGTGGAGGCGCTGCTCACCGGAGAGGTGAAGAGCACGCTGACCAAGGAGCGGGTCTCCAGCCAGCTCGTGTACGTGCCGAAGAAGGGCGCCGGCACGGGCAAGGTGTCCGTGCTCAGCCGGCTGCCCGGGCTGACCTCGGCGGAGGGCTCGTAATGGCCGCGAAGGCCCCCGGTCCCGGCTACCTGCGCAGCGGCCAGGCCACCGATTCGTGGTCGACCTCGCTCTGGCCCTCGGAGCCGACGAACCGCGCGCAGGCGTCGGTCAGCGTCTCCAGGAGCGTCAGCGGGTCCGGCAGCGGGTGCTCGGGGCCGCGCAGCCAGGCGACGTCCAGCTCACCGGGGAGCTGGGCCGGGGGCAGCAGGACGTAGCTGCCGCGGCAGTGCCAGCGCAGGCCGGGGTGCTCGTCCATCGTCTCGGGGTGGCAGTCCAGCTCGCACGGCCACCACTCGTCCTCGTCCTCCGGGGTGCCGCGGGTCGCGGTGAAGAACAGCATCCGGTCGTCGCCGGAGCGGGCCACCGGGCCGACCTCGACCCCGGCGGCGAGGAGCCGTTCGAGGGCCTGCTCGCCGGCGGCCAGCGGAACGTCCAGGACGTCGTGGATCATGCCGGTCGCGGTGATGAAGTTGGCCTGCGGCTGGCTGCGGGCCCAGCGCTCGATCTGGGCGCGGTCGGTGGTGGACTGCGTCTGCCAGGCGAAGGAGAGCGGATGGCGGGCCGGGGTGGGGCAGCCGATGCGTTCGCACGAACATCGGTAGCCGACCGGGTGGGCGGCGGGTGCGATCGGCATTCCGGCCTCGGCGACGGCCAGGAGCAGCGCCTCCCGTGCGGTGTCGTCGACCTCGCGCCGCTGCGGTTTGGGTCGTCGCCGCAGCCACTGGGAAATCTTGCTCTCTGAGCCGCGATTACGGCCGAAATCGGCGCCCATCTATCCCCTTGCCTTTGCGTTGCCCCTGCCCATGGTCCCACCATCCTGCGCCTCGGGTGGCCAGAGTCCGGAAGCGGGGTGGGACGGCCGATGCCGCACCGGGGGCACTATCACACGCTTTGTCATGAAAAAACCCGTGTGACGACCGGTCCCGGCGGGGCCGCGCCACGCGCCCGGGGTCCGCGTGCGCGCGAACCACCCGTTCGGACCACAGCGCCGGGGCCCCGTACGGCGCACCATGAGCTCACGCACACACCCGTGCGACGCACCGGCCGCAGCGGCCACCAGCCGCCGCGACGATTCGTGGGGAGCCTCGATGCCTCGTGAAGCCACACCCCGGCACTATCTGATGTGTGCCCCTGCCCACTTCCAGGTGACGTACTCCATCAATCCGTGGATGGATCCCACCAAGCCGGTCGACCTGCCGCTGGCGCAGACCCAGTGGGAGGACCTGCGCGACCGCTACCGCGCCCTCGGCCACACCGTCGACCTGCTGGAGCCGCGCCCCGACCTGCCGGACATGGTCTTCGCGGCGAACGGGGCCACGGTGATCGACGGCCGGGTGCTGGGCGCCCGCTTCGCGTATCAGGAACGGTTCGAGGAGGCGGCCGCCCATCGCGACTGGTTCCTCGGCCACGGCTTCACCGAGGTCCACGAGCCGGACCACGTCAACGAGGGCGAGGGCGACTTCGCGGTGACCGCCTCGTACGTGCTGGCGGGCCGCGGGTTCCGGTCGTCGCCGCTCTCGCACGCGGAGGCGCAGGAGTTCTT
Source organism: Streptomyces sp. SAS_281 (assembly GCF_052542855.1). Classification (NCBI taxonomy): domain Bacteria; kingdom Bacillati; phylum Actinomycetota; class Actinomycetes; order Kitasatosporales; family Streptomycetaceae; genus Streptomyces; species Streptomyces sp. SAS_281. Next base: position 27,333 of record NZ_JBMNDO010000027.1, on the reverse strand, counting down.
CGGGCGCCCGGTGATCGGCCTCGACCTGGTGGACCCGCGCTACTACCACCTGGACACGGCCCTGTGCGTGCTCGACGACGCGGCCGACGAGGTCATGTACTACCCGCCGGCCTTCTCGCCGGGCAGCCGGGCGGTCCTGGCGCGGCTCTTCCCGGACGCGCTGACCGCCGGGGAGGCGGACGCGGCGGCGCTCGGCCTGAACGCGGTGAGCGACGGGCTCCACGTCCTGCTGCCCCAGGCCGCGACGGGGCTGTTCGACCCGCTCCGGGCGAGGGGTTTCGAGCCGGTGCCGATGGACCTGAGCGAGCTGCTGAAGGGCGGCGGCAGCGTGAAGTGCTGTACGCAGGAGCTGCGCGGCCGTGATCCGAACGGCTAAGGGCTCTCCTCCGGGGGCGGCCAGGCGTCGCCCCAGTCGGTGTCCCGGGCGGCGCGGTACAGGGCGCCGTGCCGCTTGGTGACGGTCTCCCGGCGCAGCCCCTCCTCGCGGGTGCAGAGGTCCAGGAGCACCTGCCCCTTGCGGATCTGGGGCCTGCGGACGACCCGGGCGGCCACCGGCAGGGGCGTGAACCGGGTGGCGACGACGTAGCTGAACTTCTCGTCCTCGTACGCCAGTGAGCCGCCCTTCACCTGCCGGTGCAGCGAGGAGCGGCTGACCCGGGCCGAGAAGTGGCACCAGTCGGTGCCCGGCTCGATGGGGCAGGCGCCGCTGTGCGGGCAGGGCGCGGCGACGGTGAGCCCGGCGGCGACGAGCCGGTCGCGGGCCTCGATGATCCGGGCGTAGCCGCCCGGGGTGCCGGCCTCGACGAGCACGACGGCCTGGCCGGCCGCGGCGGCGGCGTCGATGAGCGCGGTGCGGGCCGGGCCGGTCAGTTCGTTGAGCACGTAGGAGATCGTGACGAGGTCCGCCGGCGCGAGGTCGAGGTCCTGGCCGATGCGGGCCCGCCGCCAGTCGGCGGTGCGCAGGGCGTCCGGGCCGCCCGCGGCCAGTTCGCGGCCGAGGGCGAGCGCGGGCTCGGCCCAGTCCAGGACGGTGGTGCGGTGGCCCTCCCACTCCCCCGCGACGGCCCAGCTCGCCGCCCCGGTGCCGCCGCCGACGTCGGTGTGCGTGGCGGGCGCCCAGTCGGGGGCGGCCTCGCGGAGGGCGGCGAGGGCGGCCCGTACCGCCTCGAAGGTGGCGGGCATCCGGTACGCCGCGTACGCGACCACGTCCGCGCGGTCGCGGAGCACCGGGGCGTCGGTGGGAATCGTGCCCCGGTAGTGGGCGATGAGCCGGTCGACGGCCTGGCCGGCCTGCTTGGGCGGCAGCCCGTCCAGGAGTCCGGCGAGGGCCGCGCGCAGGGCGTCCGCGGTGGGGAGGGTGGCGTTCACCGAGGAATTGTAGGCGGGCCGGGGCGGCCGTCAGATCTCGGAGGTGCGCTGCCAGGGCCGGCACAGGCCGAGGAAGCAGGCGAGGGCGCCCACCGCGCAGGTCAGCTGGACGACGGCCATGGGGACCGCGGTCTCCTCTCCCGCGATGCCGACGAGCGGGGAGGCGATGGCGCCGATCAGGAACTGCGAGGTGCCGAGCAGCGCGGAGGCCGATCCGGCGGCGTGCTTGGTGCGCATCAGCGCCTGGGCGTTGGTGTTGGGCATCGCCAGGCCCATCGCCGACATCAGCACGAAGAGCCCGGCGGCCACCGGCACGAGGCCGACGTCGCCGAAGACCCCGGAGGTCATCAGGAGCAGCGCGGTCGCGGCGGCCACGATGACGACGAGTCCGAAGGTGAGGGCCTTGTCCAGGCTGACCCGGCCGACGAGCAGCTTGCCGTTGATCTGGCCGACGGCGATCAGGCCGATGGAGTTGATGCCGAAGAGCAGGCTGAAGGTCTGCGGGGACGCCCCGTAGATCTCCTGGACGACGAACGGCGAGGCGCTGACGTACGCGAAGAGCGCGGCGAAGGCGAGGCTGCCCGCGATCATGTAGCCGGTGAAGACCCGGTCGGCGAGCAGGCCGCGCATGGTGCGCAGGGCGTCGCCGACGCCGCCGGTGTGGCGCTCGGCGGGCGGCAGGGTCTCGCCGAGCCACTTCCAGACGACGAACGTGAGCAGGATGCCCACGGCGGTCAGGACCCCGAAGATGCCGCGCCAGTCGGTGAGGCGCAGGACCTGGCCGCCGATGACCGGGGCGATGACGGGGGCGACGCCGGAGATCAGCATCAGCGTCGAGAAGAACCGGGCCATCGCGACGCCGTCGTACATGTCGCGGACGACGGCGCGGGAGATGACGATGCCGGCCGCGCCGGCGAGGCCCTGGATGAGGCGGAAGGCGATGAGGAGCCCGGCGGACGGGGCGAAGATGCAGAGGGCGGTGGCGAGTACGTAGACGGCCATGCCGAGCAGCAGCGGGCGGCGCCTGCCCCAGCGGTCGCTCATCGGTCCGACGACGACCTGGCCGAGCGCCATGCCGGTGAGGCAGGCGGTCAGGGTGAGCTGGACGGTGGCGGCGGGGGCGTGCAGCGAGTCGGTGACGGCCGGAAGGGCCGGGAGGTACATGTCCATCGACAGCGGCGGGAGCGCCGTGAGGCCGCCGAGGACGAGGGTGACGAGGAGTCCGGTGCGCCGGGCGGCGGGGGTGGCGGCTCTGCCGGGAAGAGGGGCCCCGCTCCGCGGGGTGGTGTCGGTGGTGCGTATGTGCTGGGCTCGGCTGACGCCGCTCTCCGGCATTCTCATCTCCATAGTTGTTGAATCCGGCTCTATGCTCTCAGCTCGGCGGGGATGGTCGACACCTTTTGGGAGCGTGCATGAGCAGGACTGTCCGTTGGGGCGTGCTGGCGACCGGTGGGATCGCGGCGACGTTCACCGCTGATCTCCAGGCGATGCCCGGTGCGGAGGTCGTGGCCGTGGCGTCCCGCTCGGACGCCTCGGCGCGGGCGTTCGCGGAGCGGTTCGGGATACCGAGGGCGTACGGGGACTGGGCCGGCCTGGTCGCGGACGACGAGGTCGACGTGGTGTACGTGGCCACGCCGCACTCCGCGCACCGGGAGGCCGCCGCGCTCGCGCTGGAGGCCGGGAAGCACGTGCTGTGCGAGAAGGCGTTCACGCTGAACGAGCGCGAGGCGCGGGAGCTGGTGAAGCTCGCCCGGGACCGCGGGGTCTTCCTGATGGAAGCGATGTGGACCTACTGCAACCCGGTGATCCGGCGCCTCACCGAGCTGGTGCGGGACGGGGCGATCGGGGAGATCCGGACCGTGCAGGCCGACTTCGGCTTCGCGGGCGACCTGGGCCCGGACCACCGGCTGCGCGATCCCCGGCTGGGCGGCGGGGCGCTGCTGGACCTGGGCGTCTACCCGGTGTCGTTCGCGCAGCTGCTGCTGGGCGAGCCGGACCGGGTGCGGGCGGACGCCCTGCTGTCGCCGGAGGGCGTGGACCTGAACACCGGGATGCTGCTGGGCTGGGACTCGGGCGCCAACGCCCTGCTGTCCTGCTCGATCGTCGGGCACCACCCGACGGCCGCCACGGTGATCGGGACGGGCGGGCGGATCGACATCCCGCACAGCTTCTTCCACCCGCAGGGCTTCGTGCTGCACCGGGCGGGCGCCGAGCCCGAGGAGATCACCTCGGGCCCGGGCCCGCAGGGGCTCTCGGGGATGCAGTACGAGGCGGCCGAGGTGATGCGGGCGGTCCTCGCCGGCGAGACGGAGTCCCCGCTGGTGCCGCTGGAGGGTTCGCTCGCGGTGATGCGGACGCTCGACGCGGTCCGTGACCGCATCGGCGTCCGCTACCCGGTGGATGCCGCTTAGGCGGGCTTCAGACCCGGGCGGCCGGCCTCGGTGACGTAGGAGCCGGCGGTGGTGACGGGGGCGCCCGGTGTGGTGACGGCGGAGACCGTACGGAAGTCCGCGCGGGCCGCCCGCTCCTGGAGGGTGACGACGGCGTAGCCGCGGCGCCCGTTGTAGAACTTCAGGTGCGGGTTGGCCGCCATCAGGTTGCTGTAGTTGGACGGCTTCTCGGAGCCGTCCTTCCCGCTGGTGATGGAGGTCGTGACGATCTCGGTGCCGACGGTCCGCGACGCCGGGTCGTCGAAGTCCCGCTTGATGTCGAAGCCGTAGCTGACGTGCACGTCGCCGGTGAGGACCATGAGGTTGTCCACGCCGACGCGCTCGGCGCCCTTCAGGATGCGGTCGCGGGAGGCCGGGTAGCCGTCCCAGGAGTCCATGGACAGCTTGAACGCGTCGGTGGGAACGTCGCGCCGCTGGGCGAAGGTGACCTGCTGGGGCACGACGTTCCAGGTGGCGTGCGAGTGGCGCCAGCCGTCGATGAGCCAGCGCTCCTGGGTGGCGCCGGTCAGGGTGCGCCTCGGGTCCTCGGACTCCGGTCCGGGCGTCTGCCAGCCGTCGCCGTACGCCTGGTCGCTGCGGTACTGCCGGGTGTCGAGCACGTCGAACTGGGCGAGCCGGCCGAAGTTCAGCCGCCGGTAGAGCCGCATGTCGGGGCCGGTCGGCCGCTGGGGCGCGCGCAGCGGCTGGTTCTCCCAGTAGGCGCGGTACGCGGCGGCCCGGCGGATCAGGAACTCCTCCGGCGGCACGCTGTTCTCCGGGGTGTCGCCCGCGTAGTTGTTCTCGGTCTCGTGGTCGTCCCAGGTGACGACGAAGGGGTGCGCGGCGTGGGCGGCGCGCAGGTCCGGGTCGGACTTGTAGAGGGCGTAGCGCAGCCGGTAGTCCTCCAGCGTCGCCGTCTCCCGGTTGAACAGGGCGGGCAGCGTGCGGTCGGTGTACTTGCGGGCGCCGCCGACGGCGGTGACGGCGTACTCGTACAGGTAGTCGCCGAGGTGGAAGACGACGTCGACGTCCTCCTGGGCGAGGTGCCGGTACGCGGTGAAGTAGCCGTCGTGGTACGCCTGGCAGGAGACGGCGGCCAGGGCCAGTTCGCGCTTGCGGGCGCCGGGCGCGGGTGCCGTACGGGTGCGGCCGGCCGGGCTGGTCCACTGTCCGGCGCGGAAGCGGTAGTAGAGGACGCGGTCCGGGGCGAGGCCCTGGACCTCGACGTGGACGCTGTGGTTGAACTCCGGGTGGGCGTACGTGGTGCCGCGCCGGACGACGCGGCTGAACCGCTCGTCGTGGGCCAGCTCCCAGCGGACCTCGACGCGGGCGTCCGGAAGACCGCTGCCGGGTTCGAACGGGCGGGGCGCGAGCCGGGTCCAGAGCAGCACGGAGTTCGGCAGCGGGTCGCCGGACGCCACGCCGAGGGTGAACGGGTCCTCGCCGATCTGCCGGGCCTCCATCTCGCGGGCGCTCGCGGTCCCGGCGGCGGGCAGGCCGACCGAGAAGGCGAGCGCGGCGGCGGCGCCGGTGACGGTGAGGAAGCGGCGGCGGTCCGTGTGCCGGGCCGCTTCGCGCAGCTCCTGCTGTGGCGATGAGTGCGTCATCTGTCCCTCCCCTGACTGGTGGTGTGGGGGAAGTCCAGCGGCCCGGCGCATCCGGAGGCTGACGTGTTCGCGTCGCGCGGGCGTCGCCCGGATGAGGAGTGCGGCAGGATGGTGCCCCCAGGGGCAAACTCCGCGTTCGCGGCGAAATCCATGATCATCGCCCGGCGCCGCACGGGCGCGGGAATCGCCGGGGCCCCGCCCCGAATCACCCCGCCGGGGCTGCGCGTACGCTGCCCCAGCATGAGCAACAGTCTGTTGAATTCCGCGGAGAACCCCCCGGCGAAGACCGCGGTGGTGACGGGCGCCGGTTCCGGCATCGGCCGTGCGGTCGCGCTCGCCCTGGCCGGCGCGGGCTGGTCGGTGGCGCTCGCGGGCCGCCGCCCGGGGCCGCTGGCCGAGACGGCGGCCCTGGCCGGTGAGCACGCACGGGTGCTGACCGTCCCGGCCGACGTGACCCGCCCCGAGGACGTGGACGCGCTGTTCTCCTCCGTACGGGAGTGGGCCGGCCGCGTCGACCTGCTGTTCAACAACGCGGGCACGTTCGGCCCCGGCGGGCCCGTCGAGGAGCTGGCGTACGAGGAGTGGCGCGGGGTCGTCGACGTCAACCTGACGGGGGCGTTCCTGTGCGCGCAGGCCGCGTACCGGCAGATGAAGGAGCAGGACCCGCAGGGCGGCCGGATCATCAACAACGGTTCCATCTCCGCGCACACGCCGCGCCCGCACTCGGTGGCGTACACCGCGACGAAGCACGCGATCACCGGTCTGACGAAGTCGCTGTCGCTGGACGGGCGTCCGTACCGCATCGCCTGCGGCCAGATCGACATCGGCAACGCGGCGACGGACATGACGGAACGGATGCGCACGGGCACCCTCCAGGCCAACGGCGAACTCGCCGTGGAGCCGGTGATGGCGGCCGGCGACGTGGCCCGGACGGTGCTGCACATGGCGGAGCTGCCCCTGGAGGCGAACGTCCAGTTCGCGACGGTGATGGCGACGGCGATGCCGTACGTGGGCCGGGGCTGAGGACGCACCGGGAGTGCCGCCGTCCGGCAGGGGGTTGAGCCGCACCGGGAATGCCGCCGTCCGGCAGGGGGTTGAGCCGCACCGGGAATGCCGCCGTCCGGCAGGGGGTTGAGCCGCACATGACTGATCTCCCCGCAACCGGCATCCTGCGCTACACCGCGTTCTCCGCCGACCCCGAGGGCGGCAACCCCGCCGGGGTGGTGCTCGACGCCTCCGGTCTCGACGAGGCCGCCATGCTGGCCGTGGCGGCGGACCTCGGCTACAGCGAGACGGCCTTCCTGACCGGGCGGACCGAGGCGTCGGAGCCCGGTGCGCGCGGTTACGCGGTCCGCTACTTCAGCCCGAAGGCCGAGGTGCCGTTCTGCGGCCACGCCACGGTCGCCGCCGCCCTCGCGCTCGCCGAGCGGGACGGGCCGGGCGAGGTGGAGTTCGCCACCGCCGCCGGTACGGTGCCGGTCACCGTGGTCCGCGAGGGCGACGAGCTGCGGGCGACGCTGACCAGCGTGGAACCGCACGTCAAGGACGTGGACGCGGGCGACCTCGCGGAGGCGCTGGCGGCGCTGGACTGGCCGGCCGCCGACCTCGATCCGGCCCTGCCGCCCCGGATCGCGTACGCCGGGGCCCGCCACCTCGTGCTGGCCGCGGCGACCCGGGAGCGGCTGGCCGCGCTGGACTACGACTTCGCGCGCCTGGAAGCGCTGATGCACCGGCTGGACCTGACGACCGTGCAGCTGGTGTGGCGGGCGTCCGACGCGGTGTTCCACGTCCGCGACCCGTTCCCGGTCGGCGGGGTGGTGGAGGACCCGGCGACGGGTGCCGCGGCGGCCGCGTTCGGGGCGTACCTGCGGGAGCTGGCCCTCGTACCGGAGGCCGCCGTGCTGACCCTGCACCAGGGCGAGGACATGGGCCGCCCCGGCACGCTCACCGTGACGCTCGGGGCGGGCGACGCACGGGTGCGGGTGAGCGGGACCGGCACCCGGCTGCCGGACCCGGCCTGATCCCCGCTCAGCCCGGCCCGCCGAGCGCGCAGGTGAAGACCGTCTCCCCCTCCTGCACCGCCCGCACCCGCACCCCGGTCGGGGTGGCCGCCGCCTCGATCCAGCAGGGGCGGTCCAGCTCCACGTACCGGAGGAAGTCGGAGCGCAGGGCGACGGGGAGGAAGCCGGGCACGGTGGCGTGGGCCGCCTGCCGGGCCGCCTCCAGGAGCAGGATGCCGGGCACGTGGTCGTTGGGGCGGCCGAACAGCGTCGGGTGCCCGGTGTCGAGCCGCAGCGGCCAGCGCCCGGGGGCGACGGGGGGCCCGAGGACGACGTCCCGCTCGGCGGCCCGCCCTGCGGTGCGCGGCGCGAGCGGCGGGAGCAAGGGCACGGGGGCGGCGGCGGACCGGTGGCCGCGCAGGCGGTGGTAGGCGGCGGCCGAGGTGCAGCTGATCCGCGAGTCGCAGACGGCGAGCACCGCCCCGGCCCGGCGCAGCACGAAGTCGACGCGCATCGAGCCGAGGCCGCGGCCCCGGCGGCGGATGTCGGAGCAGTTCACCTCGACCATGACGTCCCAGGGATCGTCGTCGAGCACGAGGTGTCCGGCGTCGGTGGTGTAGTGCAACTCCCACATCACGAAGGCGTCGCCGAGCGGCACCCCGAGTTCGGCGTGGCAGACCAGCATCGCCGCCTGCCGCATCGTTTCCGCGATCAGCAGGGGGTCCTGGTGGCCTCCGACGGGGGCGAAGAAGCGGTGGGCGCGCGGCCAGTGCGCGGGCACGCGGAACCGGGTGTCGCTCAGCCGGGCCACGCCGGTCGGGAAGAGGTCCCGCGCGTCCGGGCGGTGAGCCATCCGTCCGAGCTCCGCCCCGGTCACGCGTGAGGAGATATGGACCATGGGGTGCCCCCGGGAAGACTGCGGTTCGATGGGCCGGGAGGCCCCCGGCCCGGCTGTGACCGGGCCAGTCTGCCCCGGCTTCACCCACAGTTTCCAGCCACCCCCTTGAGTCGGCCCCTAGGGTGAGTGGAGTTACCGACCGTGATCGCTGTGACAGGAGTGCCCCATGTCCGTGCACCGTGTGGTCCCCAACGTCCCGGTAAGCACCCGCGGCGAGACCCGGACGGATGCGTCCGCCCTGCGGGACACCAGCGCGTTCTACGGCCTGCTCGGCTTCGAGGAGGTCATGAACCATGGCTGGATCATGACCCTCGCCTCGCCCACCCAGCCGGCCGCCCAGATCAGCTTCATGACCAAGGACGCGACCGGTCCGGTCAACCCGGACCTCAGCGTGGAGGTCGCCGACGTGGACGCGGTGCACGCCGCGCTCGTCCGCGAGGGCGCGGAGATCGTGTACGGCCCGCACGACGAGGAGTGGGGCGTGCGCCGCTTCTTCGTACGCGACCCGAACGGCCGCGTGATCAACGTCCTGACACACCGCTGAACGGCCGGCCCGGGACCGGGTTCCCCCGCCCTGCGCCGTTCGGGTAGCCCTCGCCCGGGTACACGCCGCCGGTGACCGGTGCGGCCGGGCGCCGGGCCCATGATGGCCGGTGGCCGCCGGGCCGGGCACGGGCCGGGCCGATCGGGAGGGTGTATGACGTCGTTGGACGAGCGACCGGGTGCGGCAGCGGTGGACGACCGGGAACGGCGGGCGACCGAGCGCCGGGTGAGCGGGGGCGCGAGAGTCCTCAGGCTGCTGTCGACGACCGACCACAAGGTCATCGGCGACCTGTATCTGGTGACCTCGTTCGTGTTCTTCCTGTTCGCCGGGGCGCTGGCCATGGTGATGCGCGCCGAACTCGCCCGCCCCGGCATGCAGATCGTCTCCCCCGAGCAGTACAACCAGCTGTTCACCGTGCACGGCACGATCATGATGCTGCTGTTCGCCACCCCGACGTTCACCGGTTTCGCCAACGCGATCATGCCCCTCCAGATCGGGGCGCCGGACGTGGCGTTCCCCCGGCTGAACGCGTACACGTACTGGGTGTACCTCTTCGGCGGGCTGATGGTCGTCTCGGGGTTCCTGACGGCCAACGGGGCCGCCGCCTTCGGCTGGTTCGCCTACGCGCCGCTGAACGGGCCGGTGTTCTCGCCGGGGGCCGGCGGGGACCTGTGGGTGATGGGGCTCGTGGTCGCGGGGCTGAGCACGATCCTCGGCTCGGTCAACTTCATCACCACGATCATCTGCCTGCGCGCCCCGGGCATGACGCTGTTCCGGATGCCGATCTTCACCTGGAACGTGCTGTTCACGTCGATCCTGGCGCTGCTCGCCTTCCCCGTGCTGACGGCGGCGCTGCTGGCCCTGGAGGCGGACCGGAAGTTCGGCGCGCACGTCTTCGACGCGGCCAACGGCGGGGCGCTGCTGTGGCAGCACCTGTTCTGGTTCTTCGGCCACCCCGAGGTGTACATCGTGGCGCTGCCGTTCTTCGGGGTGGTCACGGAGATCCTGCCGGTGTTCAGCCGTAAGCCGGCCTTCGGTTACGTGGGCCTCGTCGGCGCCACGATCGCCATCACGGGGCTCTCGGCGACCGTGTGGGCGCACCACATGTTCGCGACGGGCGGGGTGCTGCTGCCGTTCTTCTCGCTGATGTCGTTCCTCATCGCGGTGCCGACGGGCGTGAAGTTCTTCAACTGGATCGGCACGATGTGGCACGGTTCGCTGTCGTTCGAGACGCCGATGCTCTGGTCGCTGGGCTTCCTGGTCACCTTCCTGCTCGGCGGGCTCACCGGGGTCCTGATCGCGTCGCCGCCGATGGACTTCCATCTGACGGACACGTACTTCATCGTGGCCCACCTGCACTACGTCCTGTTCGGGACGATCGTCTTCGCGACCTTCGCCGGGTTCTACTTCTGGTGGCCCAAGTTCACCGGCCGGATGCTCGACGAACGGCTGGGGAAGATCCACTTCTGGACGCTCTTCGTGGGCTTCCAGCTCACCTTCCTCGTCCACCACTGGCTGGGCGAGCAGGGGATGCCCCGCCGGTACGCGGACTACCTGGCCACCGACGGATTCACCACGCTCAACACCCTTTCCACCATCGGGGCGTTCCTGCTGGGCCTGTCCACGCTGCCCTTCCTGTACAACGTGTGGAAGACCCGGCGGTACGGGGAGCGGGTCACGAGCGACGACCCGTGGGGCTGGGGCCGCTCGCTGGAGTGGGCGACCGGCTGTCCGCCGCCCCGGCACAACTTCCACGCGCTGCCCCGTATCCGCTCCGAGTCCCCGGCGTTCGACCTGCACCACCCGGAGGCGGCGGCCGCCCCGGCGGGGAGGGCGGACCGGTGAGGGGCGAGGCGTGGCTCTTCAGCGGGGTGGCGCTGTTCTTCGCGGTGACCTGCGCGGTGTACGCGGTGTTCGCGCCGGACCCGGCGGGCATCGCGGCGCTCACCGTCTCCGGTCTGATGTCGGCGCTGATCGCCGCGTTCCTGTGGCGGCAGGCGCACCGGTCGGCGCCGCGTCCCGAGGACCGCAAGGACGCGCGCGTCCAGGAGGTGAGCGGCCGGCGCGGGTACTTCCCGGCGGGCAGCTACTACCCGGCGATCAGCGGGGCCGGCACCGCGCTGCTGGGCCTGGGCACCGTGCAGGGGCTGTGGCTGTTCCTGATCGGGGTCGGCGTGCTGGCTCCGGGCGTCTACGGCTTCGTCTTCCAGAACCCCGACCCGGCGCGCTGATCCTCCGCCCCGCAAGGCCCGGCCAGCAGCTCACGGGCCTCCCGCTCCTGCTCCGGCGTCAGCCCGGGGCGGACCCGGTCGCGGTAGTACCAGTGGCTGAGCCGTGACCGCAGTCGCCGGGCGAGCCGGGTGCGGGCGGGGGCCCGCCGGGGCGCGGGGATGTCCAGCGGCCCGGGCAGCTCGCGCGCCAGCAGGACGTACCGCTTCTCCGCGGGCAGCGGAACGTGCTCGGGGTGGTAGCCGCCCTCCAGCGACTGCGCGACGCCCCCGGTCTCCTCGCCGTCCTCCAGCAGCTCCCGCTCCCGCGCCTGGAGCGCCAGGCAGAGCCGTTCGGTGACGACGAGGGCGATCGGCGGCAGGACGAACAGGGCGACGCGGAACGTCCAGGTCAGGGCGTGCACCGGTACGTCGAAGACGTAGGCGATGACGTCCTGCGCGCCGGCGAGCAGCAGCACCGCGTAGGCGGTCAGGGCGCCCACGCCGAGCCCCGTGCGGACCGGCCGGTCGCGCGGGCGGTCGCAGAGGTGGCGCTCGCCGGGGCCCCCGGTGATCCATCGCTCGAAGAAGGGGTACGCGTACAGCACGAGGAAGAGCGCACCGGGCAGCAGCACGCCGGGGACCAGCGGGTTCCACATCAGTGTGTGGCCCCACAGGCGGGTCTCGACGCCGGGCATGAGCCGCAGGGCGCCTTCGAGGAAGCCGACGTACCAGTCGGGCTGGGAGCCGGTGGAGACCTGGTCGGTGCGGTAGGGGCCGTAGTCCCAGATGGGGTTGATCTGCGCGAGGGCGCCGAGCAGGGCGAGCACGCCGAAGACCATGAAGAGGAGACCGGCCGACTTGGCCGTGTACTGCGGGAAGAACGGTTTGCCGACGACGTTGCGGCCGGTGCGCCCCGGGCCCGCCCACTGGGTGTGCTTCAGGTGCACGACGAGCAGCAGATGCAGGCTGATCAGGGCGAGGAGCAGCCCGGGGACCAGCAGGATGTGGACGGGGTAGAGCCGGGAGACGATGTCCTCGCCCGGATACTCGCCGCCGAAGACGAAGAAGCTCGCATAGGTGCCGACGACCGGGATCGACAGCATGATCCCCTGCGCCGTGCGCAGCCCCGTGCCGGAGAGCAGGTCGTCGGGGAGGGAGTAGCCGGCGAAGCCCTCCAGGAGGGCGAGGAGGAACATCGTCACCCCCACCATCCAGTTGACCTCGCGCGGCCTGCGGAAGGCCCCGGTGAAGAAGACCCGCAGCATGTGCACGCCGATCGAGGCGACGAAGACGAGCGCCGCCCAGTGGTGGATCTGCCGGATCAGCAGCCCGCCGCGCACGTCGAAGCTGATGCGGAGCGTGCTGGCGTACGCCTCCGACGTGCGGAGCCCCCGGAGCGGGCCGTACGAGCCGGTGTACACCGACTCGGCCATCGACGGCTGGAAGAACAGCGTCAGGTAGACCCCCGTCAGCAGGAGCACGATGAAGCTGTAGAGGGCGAATTCGCCGAGGAGGAAGGACCAGTGGTCCGGGAACGCCTTCCGCAGCAGCGACCGGGCGGCCCCGGCGAGCGGGAGCCGGGCGTCCACGGCGTCCGCCGTCCTCGCGCCCGCGCTCCGCGCCCGGTCCTTCATCTGCCTCTTGCTCTTCGCCAGCAGCACGAGTCGCCTCTCCGTCGGCCGGTCCCGCTTGGTGCGCGCCCGACGGGAGGGGTACCCCCGGATCCCGCGTTGTCACGGGTCGGCGGCGGGGTTACGCGCAACGGCGCCGCCCCCTTGCGCCGCTCGGCCGAGGCGAGCCCCCGGCCCCTGCGCCGGCCGCCACCTCAGCCTCCGGTCAGCCGCCGCACCGCCTCCACCGTCTGCGCCGCCCCGTCCTCCGCGGCCATCCGCTTCGCACCCCGCGCGGCGGCCTCCGCGTACGTCCGCTGCCGTACGACGCGGTCGAGGGCGTCGGCGAGGCGGTCGGCGGTGAGGGCGCGGAAGGGGATCGGCTCGCAGGCGGCACCGGTCGCGGCGAGGCGGCCGGCCCAGAACGGCTGGTCGGCGGTCACCGGCACGGCCACCGCGGGGACCCCGGCCCGCAGCGCGGCGGCCGAGGTGCCGGCCCCGGCGTGGTGGACCACGGCGGCCAGGCGCGGGAACAGCAGGGCGTGCGGGACATCCCCGACGGTGAGGACGTCGTCGCCCTCGGCGGCGAGCCCGGCGCTGCCGGACTGGAGGATGCCGCGCAGCCCGGCGCGGCGCAGGGCCCGCACGGCGAGCGCGCCGAGCCGGTCCCCCTCGCCGGCCGCCATGCTGCCGAAGCCGATGAGAACGGGCGGCGGCCCGGCGCTCAGGAAGTCCGCCAGTTCCGGGGGCAGTTGCTCGTCCGGGTCGTGCTGGGGCCACCAGTTGCCGACGACGTTCAGGCCGGGGCGCCAGTCGGCGGGCCGGGGCACCAGGGCGGTGCTGAAGCCGTGGAGGACGGGCCAGTCGGCGCGCTCCCGGCGGCGGCGCATGTCGGAGGGCTTGGCCGGGGGCAGGTCGAGCCGTTCGCGGAGCGCGGTCACCGCCGGGGCGTACAGCCGGTCGGTCATGCGGAGCGCGAAGCGCCCGGCCACGCGGTTGCCGGGGCGGCCCAGGGAGCGGGTGCCCGTGACGACGGGCGGGAAGTCGCCGGTCGGCGCGGTGGGCTGGAGGTAGACGCCGATGGCCGGGGTGCCGGTGGCCTCGGTGAGGTGCCAGCCGAGGGGGGCGGTCGTGGTCGAGAGCAGCAGCAGATCCGTGCCGTCGGTCATCGCGTCGGCGAACCCCTGGCCCAGGTCCGTGATGAACGCTGAGGCGGCCCGCATGAGTTCCCGTTTGCCGCCGCTCCCGCCGCCGCCCTGCGCCGGGTTGCCCGGGAGGGCGCGGAAGTCCGGTCCGGCGGCGCGGACGAGGGGCGCGAAGGTGTCCGTGGTGGCGAGGACGACGTCGTGGCCCGCCGTGCGGAGTGCGGCGCCCAGGCCGGTGTACGGGGCGACGTCACCGCGGGATCCGGCCGCGGCGATCAGTATTCTCATCGGTTCTCCTCGAAGTCATCGGTCCGCACCGGTTCAGCGGGGCCGCCCCGGCTCATCAGCCTCCCCGCCGTCCGTGCGGCGGGCCGCGTTCGCGTGGACGGCCTTGCACAGGTAGGCGGCCAGACCGGTGCGCTGCCGGGACGGCGGTACGACCAGGGCGAAGGCGCGCGGATCGGCCGCGAAATCGTCCGCGATGCGCCGGTGCATGTCGGGCGGGCAGGCGGTGAACCAGCGGGAGATGTGCAGCCGGTGCTCCTCGGCGAGGTCCATGACCCGGTCGCCGTCGCTCGGCTCGCCGTCGTCGAAGGCCGCCAGGAGCTCGGCGCGCCAGGCCGTGGCCTCGCCCATGAGCTGCCGCCAGTCCTCCTTGGTGTGCGCGGCGGCCCGGGCCATCGACTCGCGCTGCCCCGGCGAGTCCGCCCACTTGAGCGCCGCCTCGGTGGCGTAGCTCAGGTCGGCGGTGATCTCGCCGAACACCTCGAAGCGCTCCCGGGGGGTCAGCGGGACCCCGGTCCGCTGCACTTCGATCGCCCGCTGGGCCACCTCGGAGAGCCGCCGCAGCCTGGCGATCTCCGCCTCCAGCTGCTCCTGCCGGGCCCGCAGGTGGTCCAGGGCGTCGGCCTGCGGGTTCCTGAAGATCTCGGCGATCTCGTCCAGCGGGAAGCCCAGTTCGCGGTAGAAGAGGATCTGCTGGAGCCGGACCAGGTCCTCCTCGCCGTAGAGCCGGTAGCCGGCCCGGCTGCGCGCGCTGGGCGAGAGCAGCCCCGCCTTGTCGTAATGGTGCAGCGTGCGCACCGTCACTCCGGCGAAGGCCGCCACCTGCCCGACGGAATACGTCATCCACCCGCCCTTTCCTCGCGACCGATCATCGAGCCTGACGCAAGGGGAGGGTCAAGCCGCGCCCCGATCCGGGGACACCGGCCCGGCAGCGGGGCACACCCTCGTAACGAAAGGTACATTTCGCCCTCATGGGGGTGCCGTCCCGTGCCCCCGCCCGCCCCCGGGGACCGCAGTCCCGCACCTGGAAGGGCCCCGCTCATGTCCGCAGTGACCGAGGAGCAGCCGCACACGGCGAAGCTCTCGCTGATGACGCTGTCCGCACTGGTCGTCGGCTCCATGGTCGGCGCGGGAGTGTTCTCGCTGCCCCGCCGCTTCGCCGAGGAGACCGGTGTCGCGGGGGCGCTGATCGCCTGGACCATCGCGGGCACCGGGATGCTGATGCTGGCCTTCGCCTTCCAGTCCCTCGCGGTGCGCCGCCCGGACCTGGACGCCGGGGTGTACGCGTACGCGAAGGCCGGGTTCGGTGAATACCTGGGGTTCTTCTCGGCATTCGGCTACTGGGCGAGCGCCTGCGTGGGCAACGTGACGTACTGGGTGCTGATCATGTCGACCATCGGCACGGTCTGGCCGGCGCTCGGGGACGGGGACACCGTCCTGGCCGCGGCGCTGTCCTCGGTCGGGCTGTGGGGCTTCTTCCTGCTGATCCGCCGGGGCGTCAAGGAGGCCGCGGCGATCAACCGCATCGTCACGGTCGCCAAGGTCGTCCCGATCCTGGTCTTCGTCGTGCTGGCCCTGTTCTACCTGGACACGGACGTGTTCGCGGAGAACTGGGGCGGCGCCGACTACGCCGGTCCGCTGTTCGACCAGGTGCGCGGCACGATGCTGGCGACCGTCTTCGTCTTCCTCGGCGTCGAGGGCGCGAGCGTCTACTCCCGGCACGCGAAGCGCCGCAGGGACGTCGGGCGCGCCACGGTCCTCGGCTTCCTCAGCGTCTTCGCCGTCTTCGCCTCGGTCACCATCGTCTCGTACGGCATCATGCCGATGAGCGAGATCGCCGCGCTGCGCCAGCCCTCGATGGCGGGCGTCCTGGAGCACGCCGTCGGCACCTGGGGCACGGCCTTCGTCAGCGTCGGCCTGATCGTCTCGGTCCTCGGCGCCTATCTGGCCTGGACACTGATGGCCGCCGAGGTGCTGTACGTGGCCGCGCAGGACCGCGACATGCCGCGCTTCCTGCGCCGCGCCACCGCCGACGACGTGCCGGTCCCGGCCCTGGTCATGACGACCGTGCTGGTCCAGGTGGTGCTGGTCGTCACGCTGCTCTCCGACGACGCGTTCAACTTCGCGCTGGACATGACGAGTGCGCTGACGCTCATCCCGTTCCTGCTCGCCGCCGCGTTCGCGCTGAAGATCTCGCTCACCCGGGATCCCCTGGCCCAGGGGCGGACGACCGGGCGCGACCTCGTCGTCGCCGTGCTCGCCACCGTCTACACGGCGTTCCTGCTGTACGCGGCCGGGCTCCGGTTCGTCCTGCTCTCGTTCATCGTCTACGCCCCTGCCACCATCCTCTTCGTGATGTCCCGCCGCGAGCAGGGCCGGCGCCCCTTCTCCCCCCGCGAGCTGCTGATCTGCGTCGTATCGGTGGCCGGTGCGGTCATGGGCGTGATCGCCCTGGCGGCCGGCTGGATCAGCCTCTGAGCCGTACCGCACCCCGACCCGTATGCGAAGGACCGCACATGACCGGTGACAGCACTTCCCGCACCCCGCTCGGAGTCCACTCCGAGGTCGGCCGGCTCCGCAAGGTCCTGGTGTGCGCGCCGGGCCTCGCCCATCGCAGGCTCACCCCGACCAACGCGGCCGATCTGCTCTTCGACGACGTGATGTGGGTGGAGAACGCCCAGCGGGACCACGCCGGTTTCGTGGACGCGCTCACCGGGCGCGGGGTCGAGGTCGTCGAACTCCACGACCTCCTGGCACAGACGATGGCCGTGCCGGGCGCGCGGGACTGGCTGCTCGACCGCAAGATCACCGCGAACGAGGCGGGCCTGGGGCTGATCGACTCCACCCGGGCGTTCCTGGAGACCCTGGAGCCGCGCGCGCTCGCCGAGTTCCTGATCGGCGGCCTGGCCACCACGGACCTGCCCGACGAGTACCGCCCGCCGTACGTCGCCCTGGCCCGCGAGTCGGCAGGGGTTCGCGAGTACGTGATGCCGCCGCTGCCCAACACGCTGTACACCCGCGACACCACGTGCTGGCTGTACGGCGGAGTGACGCTCAACCCGCTCTACTGGCCCGCCCGGCACGACGAGACCCTGCTGATGAAGGCCGTCCACCGCTTCCACCCCGACTTCACGGACGCCACGGTGTGGTGGGGCGACCCGGAACGGGACTGGGGCCAGGCCACCTTCGAGGGCGGCGACATCATGCCCGTCGGCAACGGCGTCGTCCTCATGGGCATGAGCGAGCGCACCTCGCGCCAGGCCATCACGCAGGTGGCCGCCGCTCTCTTCGAGCAGGGCGCGGCGGAACACGTGGTCGTCGCGGGCATGCCGAAGCTGCGGGCGGCGATGCATCTGGACACCGTGTTCACCTTCGCGGACCGGGACGTCGTGACGCTCTACCCGCGCATCGTGGACGCCGTCCACAGCTTCTCGCTGCGCCCGGGCGGCGGCCCGGTGCCCGTCGACATCACCGACGAGGGGTCCCGGCCGTTCACCGACGTGGTCGCCGGCGCGCTCGGACTGCCGGGACTCCGGGTCATCGAGACGGGCGGCGATGTGTACGCCTCCGAGCGCCAGCAGTGGGACAGCGGGAACAACGCGGTCGCGGTCGAGCCGGGCGTCGTGTTCACGTACGACCGGAACACCCAGACCAACGCGTTGCTGCGGCAGGCCGGCATCGAGGTGCTGGAGATCGTCGGCGCGGAGCTCGGCCGGGGACGGGGCGGCGGGCACTGCATGACGTGCCCGCTGATCCGTGAACCGGTGAGCTTCTGAGACCACGGAGACGGCCCGGCGGAGGTATGGGCTCCCCCGCCGGGCCGGACGTCCGGTCAGGCGCAGGCGCCGAGGTCCTCCCAGACGCCCCACTCACCGGTGGTGCCGGGCTTGTCGCCCTGCACCCACCACTTCGCGCGCCAGGTGTGCCCGTCGTACGAGACGGTGTCGCCCCCGGAGTAGACGGCCTCGGTGCTCCACAGCGGCACGGAGCAGGCACCCGGCTCGCCGGTCCCGCCGTCGCCGCCGCCCGGGTTGCCGCCGTCGCCGCCGCCCGGGTTGCCGCCGTTGTCGCCGCCACCGGTGCCGGTGCCGCCGATGTTGACGTCGACGCACGCGTAGAAGGCGTTGGCCGTGTCGGCGACGTTCCAGACGGCGAGCACCTTCTGGCGGCCGGTGAAGCTGCCGAAGTCCACCTCCTGGCTCACGTCGGCGGGCGGCTGCGCGTGGTTGCCGGCGAACTCGGCGATCTTCTGGTCACCGATGAAGTACTGCCAGTTCTCGGTGGCGTGACGGGCTGTGTGGTGCCAGGTGAAGGTGAACTTCTGGCCGACCGGGGTGACCTGCCAGCCCTTGTTGTCGTCGTCCAGCTCGGCGAACGCCGCGTTGCCCCCGCTACAGCTCTTGAGCCCCTTCGGACCCTCGACGCTCTGCGGCTCGTACGTGATCTGGCCGCAGCCGACGACACCGGACGCGCACTGGGCCTGCCGGCTGGTCGGCGCGGCGACCCAGCCGTGGGCGCCGGCGGTACCCGCCTGGACGCCGAGGGCGAGCACGGGGGCGACCAGCGCTCCGATGGAAACGGCCATCCGTCGCTTGGCGTTCATGCCACATCACTTCCTCTGCTCGTACGGAGGCCGGGCGTTCACCTGCGGCACACGAGGACCTCTGGTCCGGGCCTGGCCGATGCAGGTCTAGACCTTAATGGCGAACGGGGTCCGGTCAAGGGGGTGAAGCAGGCCGGTTCGCGCCTCCACTTTTCGGCGTCGAGTGGTTCGCCACGGAAGCGCTCGCGGCGCCACTTTTAAGTGATCCTTAAGCCGCTGGTCATCGGTGCCGACCGGTCGCCGCGCGGCGCGACGACGCTCTCCGGACACCTCACACACCATCAAATTGGTCTAGTCCTAATCTCGTTGGAATCGTTGACGCGCAGGTCACGAGCCGGTTATCACTGCTCCAGCCCATCCACAGCACCACCCGCTCCCCCGCTGGAGGCCGCACGTGCACCCCCGTAAGACATTGATCGCCGCGCTCCTGAGCACGGCCCTCGCCACCGGCGGCCTCGCCGCGACCGTAGGCATCGGCTCCGCGCAGGCGGCCGACGCTCCGGCTTCCGCTTCGCCGGGCGGCGTGCGCATCGCGTACTACGACCAGTGGAGCGTCTACGGCAACGCCTTCTACCCGAAGCAGCTCGACACCCGGGGCATCGCGGGCAAGCTGGACGTCATCAACTACTCGTTCGGCAACATCCACCCGACCGACCTCACATGCTTCGAGGCCAACAAGGCGGCGGGCGACGACAACAACCCCAACGCGGGCGACGGTGCCGGCGACTCGTACGCCGACTACCAGAAGTCCTTCGGCGCGGCGGACAGCGTCGACGGTGTGGCCGACAAGTGGGACCAGCCGATCGTGGGCGTCTTCAACCAGTTCAAGGAGCTGAAGGCGAAGTACCCCCACCTGAAGATCAACATCTCGCTGGGCGGCTGGACGTACTCCAAGTACTTCAGCGACGCGGCGAAGACGGACGCGAGCCGCAAGAAGCTGGTCTCGTCCTGCATCGACCAGTACATCAAGGGCAACCTGCCCGTCGAGGGCGGCTTCGGCGGCCCCGGCTCGGCGGCCGGGATCTTCGACGGCATCGACATCGACTGGGAGTACCCCGCCTCGGCGGGCGGCCACCTGGGCAACCACTACGCCCCCGAGGACAAGCAGAACTTCACGCTGCTGCTCGCCGAGTTCCGCAAGCAGCTCGACGCGTACGGCGCAGCCAACGGCGGCAAGAAGTACCTGCTCACCGCAGCCTTCGGGGCCGGCCAGGACAAGATCGCGAACATCGAGACCGACAAGATCGGCCAGTACCTCGACTACGCGAACCTGATGACGTACGACATGCACGGCGCCTGGGACGGCGACGGGCCGACCTACCACCAGTCACCGCTGTACTCGGGCGGCAACGACCCGTCCGACCCGGTCGCGCCCGGCACCGAGAAGTACTCGATCGACAACGCGGTCGACTCCTGGCTCGACGGCAAGCCGGCCTACGGCATCGCCGGCGGGTTCCCGGCGAACAAGCTGACCCTGGGCTACGAGCTCTACTACCGCGGCTGGAAGGGCGTCCCGGAGGGGACCACCCACGGCCTGGCCCAGTCCGCGACCGGTGGATCCTCCCCCCGCCCGCTGAGCCAGCAGGCCGGCATCGCGCACTACAAGGAGCTCGGCGGCATCGTCGACAACCCGGCGACGACGTACTGGGACGACGAGGCCAAGGCGTCCTACTTCTACAAGGACGGCGAGTTCTTCACGGGCCTGGACCAGAAGTCCATCCAGGCCAGGGCCGACTACGCCAAGCAGCGCGGTCTGGCCGGCGCGATGATGTACTCCCTCCTCGGCCTGGACGAGAAGGCGACCCTGCTGAACCAGATCAACACCGCGATCGGCGGCACCACCACCGGGCCCACCACCCCGCCGACCACCGACCCGACCACCCCGCCCACCACCGGCCCCACGGACCCGCCCGCCGGCGGCTGCGGCTCGGCCCCGGCGTACGTGGCCGGAACGGTCTACAACACGGGCAACGTGGTCTCGTACAACGGCCACACGTACAAGGCCCAGTGGTGGACCCAGAACGAGACCCCCGGCAGCACCGGCGACTGGGGCGTCTGGAAGGACCAGGGCGCCTGCTGAACAGCCCCGCCCGACGCGAGCCCCCCGCCGGTCACCGGCGGGGGGCTTCCGCGTGGTGCGCGGCGCCCGTCGTCCGGATCGGGCCCGATCAGGCCGGAACAGCGGATCGGACTGGATCGGACCGAATCAGGCCGGATCAGACCGGATCGAGGAAGCGGTCCCGCAGGAAGTCCAGCAGCTCCCGGTTGAAGCGTTCCGGCTGCTCGGCGCCCGGAAGATGCCCCGCGCCCTCGATGACGCGCAGCACGGAGTGCGGGGCGAGGCGGGCGATGGCCTCGGCGTCGGCGACCGGCGTGTAGACGTCGTCCGCCCCGACGACGACCAGCACCGGGCAGCGCGCGGCGGCCAGCGTGTCGCGGTAGTCGGCGCGCTCGGCACGGCCCCGCAGGGCCGCCGCCGCCCCGCGCGGGTCGGTGGCGCGCATCATGGCCAGGACGCGTGCGGCGACCTCCGGCAGCGCGGTGACGTTGTAGGAGGCCAGCATCTTGTCGATGACCTCGTCCGCGTAACCGGCCATGCCGTCGGCGAGCAGCCGGTCGGCCAGGCGGTTCCTGAAGGCCCTGCCGTCGGGCGTCTCGGCGGGAGCCGAGGTGTCCGACAGGACCAGCCCCCGCACGCGGGAGGCGTGGCGGCGCTGCGTCTCCATGGCGATCTGGCCGCCCATGGACACGCCGCCGATCACAGCCCGTCCGATGCCGAGGTGATCCAGGAGGCCGACGAGGTCGTCCGCGAAGTCGGACAGGTACACGCGTCCGGCCGTGACTTCGCTGTCGCCGTATCCCCGCAGGTCCGGCGTGATGACGCGGTGGCCGGCCGCGACGAGGGCCGCGCTCTGCGGGGCCCACAGGGTGCGGTTGAAGGGATGGCCGTGGACCAGCAGGACCGGCAGCCCGTCCGAAGGCCCGAGATCGTCGTAGTGGAGGGTGGTTCCGTTCACCGTCGTGTGACTCATATGCCTTACCTGGGCGAGTAGTTGCTCACTGGATGGGGAAGTCCGCTCCGTGCCGGCCCTGGGGCCGGGGACCGTGGATACGCCGGGCGGCCTCGGAGATGGCGAGGTCGTTGATGCTTGCCTCGCGGCGCCGCATGAGGCCGTGCTCGTCGAACTCCCAGAGTTCGTTGCCGTAGCTGCGCCACCACTGGCCGCTCGCGTCGTGCCACTCGTACTGGAAGCGGACGGCGATCCGGTCGTCGCCGAACGCCCAGAGGCTCTTGCGCAGCGCGTACTCCCGCTCGCGCTGCCATTTGCGCGCCAGGAAGGCGACGATCTCCTCGCGTCCCCGGACGAACGCGTCCCGGTTCCGCCAGACGGAGTCCGTGGTGTAGGCCCGCGCGACCCGGTGCGGGTCTCGGGAGTTCCAGGCGTCCTCGGCGGCCTGGACCTTCCGCAGGGCGGTCTCGCGGGTGAACGGTGTCCCGGACCGGCGGTCCTCGGCTGGCATGGTGCCTCCCACGACGACAGGCCGGAGAACGTCCGTTCTCCAGCGCTAGGATGACCACGGTAGAGAACGATCGTTTTCAACGTCAAGGAGGTCCGCATGCCGGCGCCGATCCCAGCGGAGCAGCGGGAGCGGGACCGCGACGCGCTGCTCGACGCGGCGGAGGCGCTCTTCTACGAGCGGGGCATTCAGGCGGTCGGCATGGACGAGGTGCGGGCGGCCTCGGGGCTGTCGCTGAAGCGGATCTACGGGTCGTACGCCACGAAGGAGGACCTGGTGGTGGCAGTGCTCCGGCGGCGCGACCGACAGTGGCGGGGAGACCTGGCGGCGTACGTGGAACAGGTCCCGGCCGCCGGCGAACGGGTGCTCGCGGTCTTCGACTGGCTGGCCCGGTGGTTTTCCCGGCCGGGCTTCCGCGGCTGCGCCTGGATCAACGCGCACGGCGAGCTCGGCGCGGCCTCACCGGCAGTGCTCGCCGAAGTCCGGGAGCACAAGAGGGCCTTCAGGGCCCAGATCGCCGCCTGGGTCGACGCCACAGGCGCACCCGTGGCCGACCCCGTCTTCCTGCTGGCCGAGGGCGCGATCGTGACGGCGGGCATCACCGGCGACCCGGCCCCGGCCGGGCATGCCCGGTCGGCCGCCGCGGCGCTGCTCGGGACGGGCTGAGCCGGGAAGGGCCGTGAGTGGCGGCAGACGAGTCGGGCTGTACGCCGGGTTCTGTCGCCCGGTCGCCTCGCGGCGGCCGGGGAGACGGCCATCCATCTAGGACCGGCATTGCTGCCGGCCTCGTGCGGTCTACCCGCGAACTCGGGCGGGCAGCCCTCAAGCGTTCGCGCAGGGCCGTCTTGCGGCGGCCCCTCTTGACCTTGCTCCGGGTGGGGTTTACCTAGCCGCCTGGGTCGCCCCAGGCGCTGGTGGTCTCTTACACCACCGTTTCACCCTTACCCGGGACCGGAGTCCCGGGCGGTCTGTTCTCTGTGGCACTGTCCCGCGGGTCACCCCGGGTGGCCGTTAGCCATCACCCTGCCCTGTGGAGCCCGGACGTTCCTCGGGAGGATCCGATGATCCCCACGCGGCCGTCCGCCCGGCTCGTCTGCCGTGGGGCCCATGCTACCCGCCTCTGGCGTCACGGCGTCACGGCGTCATGACGTCACAACCGGCCCGGCGCCAGCGCCGTGATGCCCGCCGTCCAGGCCGTGGTGACGGCCTCCTGGGTGGGGAAGCGGCCGTTCAGTTCCATCAGGACCATGCCGTGGGCGAAGGCCCAGGCCGCGCGGGCCAGGGGTTCGTCCGGGGCCAGGGCACGGAAGAGCGGGGCGGCGGCCCGGTCCTCCAGGTGGTGGGGATGCGGGCGGGACGTGGTGAGGCGGTAGAGGTGGGGGTGGGCCAGGGCGTGGGCGCGGTAGGCGGTGGCCAGGGCCGGGAAGGAGCCAGGGGCGGCCGTCTCCGCCGCTTCCAGGGCCTCGGCGGTCTCCGTGAGCATCGCGTCGGCCAGCGCGCCGACCACCGATGACTTGTCCGGGAAGTGCTTGTAGAGGTACGGGGCCGTGATGCCCAGCAGGCCCGCGAGCCGGCGCATGGTCAGCGCCTCCGGGCCCTCCTGCTCCAGGAGTGTGCGGGCGGCGGCCAGGATCTGGTGCTGGCGGGCACGGTCGGTCACGCCGGTCCTTCCGTCGTACGGGCGCGGGGCGCGGGGGCCGAACTCGCGATCGTACGAGACGCCGTCAGGCCGGGACGAACAGGGCCTTCGCCGTGCCCGGGGCCGCCTGGGCGAGGCGGACCCGCAGGCGCTCGCCCAGGGGGAGGGGCGCGGTGCCCTCGACGCGGGCGACGATCGCCGGGGCGTCGATGTGGACGGTCCCGGTGGCCGGTTCGTTCTCCTTCACGTCCACCACGTATCCGTCGAAGACCTCGCCCACCTTGTCCTTGAGCAGCGCCGCCTCGACCAGGTCCACGGACTCCCGCTCCACCGTGTTGGCGCGCCGCGTGCCCTCCGCCATCTCCTCGGGCAGCGCGGGCAGGGCGGCGAGCACCCAGTCGGGCGGGTCCCGGTCCGCGCAGGCCGCGACGCACAGCTCGGAGGCGTAGCGGTCCACGAGGCGGCGCAGGGGCGCCGTGCAGTGCGTGTAGAGGTCCGCCACCGCCGCGTGCACGGCCGGGTCCGGCAGGTCGCCGCCGTCGAAGACCGTGTAGCCCGCGCCGCGCAGCAGCGTCGTGCACTCCTGGAGGAACGCCGCGTGGTCGGTGCGGGCCGGGTCGAGCGAGCGGACAACCCGGGCGTACGGGACGTGGTGCGGCCAGTCGATGTGCAGGGCCTCGGCGCTGCGGCGCAGCCGTGCCACCGCGCCGTCGGGCGCGACCGGCAGGGTGCGCAGGATGCCGGTGCCGCTCTCCGCCATCAGGCGGGCCGCCGCCATGCCGGTGAGCAGCGAGACCTGGGCGTTCCAGCCGTCGGCGGGGAGCGGGGCGCGGTACTCCAGGCCGTACGTCCCGTCGTGCTCGGTGATCTCCTGCTCGGGCACGCCCAGCGAGATGCCGCCGCGTGCCACCTCCTGCTCCTCGCGGAGGGTGCCGATGTCCCGGAGCAGCGCGAGGGGTTCCTCGGCGGTGCCCGCGTCGATCCGCCGCTGCACGCCCGCGTAGTCCAGCTTGGCGCGGCTGCGTACGAGGGCTCTGCGCACCCGGGTCGCGACCGCCGCGCCCTCCGGGTCAGGTCGATCTCCCACAGGACCGCGGGGCGGACCCGGCCGGGCAGCAGGCTGGCGGCGTCCTCGGACAGGACCTCCGGGTGGAGCGGCACCCGGCCGTCCGGGAAGTAGAGGGTCGTCACCCGGCGGTGCGCCTCGGCGTCGAGCGCCCCGCCGGGGCGTACGAAGGCGGCCACGTCCGCGATGGCGTAGTGCACCCGGTAGCCGTGGGCGCGGCGTTCCAGGTGCATCGCCTGGTCGAGGTCCATGGACGCGGGCGGGTCGATGGTGAGGAAGGGGATGTCCGTCGCGTCCGCGTGCCCGGCGAGCTCCGGGGTCCGCGCCGCGTCCGCAGCCTCGGCGAGCACGTCGGGCGGGAAGTCGTCGGGGAGCGAAAGCTCGGAGCGAAGGCCGCGCAGGGCCGCCCGCAGCGGGGTCTCGGCTGCGCCGGTCATGTGCAGATGGCGGCGGGGCATGGTCCCGAGCGTAGGGCGGGGCGCGGATCACGGCATTCCGAACGGAGGGCTCCGCCCGTACGGTGTGCCCCTTCCGCCCCCGTACGCTGACCTGGGGCGTCCGTGCGGTCCGCACACCGCCGGCGCCTCTTCCCCGTACGTACGAAGGAGAACCGCCGTGCTCGTGCTGTTGCCGCCCTCCGAAGGAAAGGCCGCCTCGGGGCGCGGGGCACCCCTGAAGCCCGAGTCCCTGTCGCTGCCCGGTCTCGCGGGGGCGCGGGCCGAGGTGCTGGACGCGCTCGTGGAGCTGTGCGCGGCCGACGAGGAGAAGGCGCGGGAGGTGCTGGGGCTCAGCGAGGGGCTGCGGGGCGAGGTCGCGAAGAACGCGGAGCTGCGGACGGCGGGGACGCGTCCGGCCGGGGAGCTGTACACGGGTGTCCTGTACGACGCCCTCGGCCTGGACTCGCTCGACCCGGCGGCCCGCCGCCTCGCCGGAAAGTCGCTGCTGGTGTTCTCGGGGCTGTGGGGCGCGGTGCGGGTGGGTGACCGGATTCCGCCGTACCGCTGCTCGATGGGCGTGAAGCTGCCGGGGCCCGGCGCTCTCGGGGCGTTCTGGCGGACGCCGATGGCGGAGGTGATGCCGGAGGCGGCGGGTGACGGGCTCGTGCTGGACCTGCGCTCGTCCGCGTACACGGCGGCGTGGCGGCCGAAGGGGGCGGTCGCCGAGCGCACGGCGAGCGTGCGGGTGCTGCACGCGCAGCTGGTGGACGGGGTGGAGAAGCGGTCCGTGGTCAGCCACTTCAACAAGGCCACCAAGGGCCGCATGGTGCGCGACCTGCTGCTCGCGGGCGCCCGGCCGGCCGGCCCGGCGGAGCTGGTGACCGCCCTGCGGGACCTCGGGTACACCGTCGAGGCCGAGGCACCCGCCCGGCCGGGGCGGCCGTGGCAGCTCGACGTGGTGGTCACGGAGATCCACTAGTCGTACGTTGCACCCTATGCAACGCTCGTTGCGTCCTGTGGCGCGCGCGGGCAGGATGGGCGCATGACCTCCTCCGTGCTGGACCTCGCCCCCGTCGTGCCCGTCGTCGTCCTGGAGGACGCGGCCGACGCGGTGCCGCTCGCCCGGGCCCTCGTCGCGGGCGGGCTTCCGGCGATCGAGGTGACCCTGCGCACTGCCGCCGCCCTGGACGCGATCCGGGCGATCGCGGCGGAGGTCCCGGACGCGGTCGTCGGGGCGGGCACGGTGATCTCGGCGCGCAACGTGGCGGACACCGCGGCGGCGGGGGCCCGGTTCCTGGTCAGTCCCGGCTGGACCGACGCGCTGCTGGACGCGATGAAGGGGTCGGGGCTGCCGTTCCTGCCGGGCGTCTCGACCACCTCCGAGGTGGTCGCGCTGCTGGAGCGCGGGGTGACCGGGATGAAGTTCTTCCCGGCCGAGGCGGCGGGCGGAACGGCGTACCTGAAGTCCCTCTCCGCCCCGCTCCCCCAGGCCCGGTTCTGCCCGACGGGCGGGATCTCGGCCGCCTC
Organism: Streptomyces sp. SAS_281; assembly: GCF_052542855.1. Lineage (NCBI taxonomy): Bacteria > Bacillati > Actinomycetota > Actinomycetes > Kitasatosporales > Streptomycetaceae > Streptomyces > Streptomyces sp. SAS_281. The sequence goes on along the minus strand of NZ_JBMNDO010000027.1, from coordinate 446 downwards.
CGCGCCCTCGTACCTGGCGCTGCCCAACGTCGGCTGCGTGGGCGGGAGCTGGATGGTTCCCGGGGACGCGGTCGCGGCCCGGGACTGGGCGCGCGTGGAGCGGCTGGCCGCCGAGGCGGCTGCGCTGAGGGGATGAGCGGGGCGGCGGGGAAACCCGTCGCACATCACCGCGCATGCTCCCCGGTATTCGGGGCACGACCCTTGTAGGGGACGTAGCCCGCATGCCGGGTGACCCGGGTTCCGGCCGGTAATCCCCCGACCCGCCGGAACCGCATCGGCCCCACCGGCCTTCCCCCCGCCGGTGGGGCCGAGTGCTGTCCCGGGCCGGGTTACCGCAGGTGGGACGTGTCGTTCAGCAGGCGTACGGAGGCGTTGCCGTCGGCGTAGTACGCGACGGCCGAGACGGACGCCGCCGAGAGCTCCATCCGGAACAGGGCCCCCGGAAG
>NZ_JBMNDO010000026.1:0-80443 GCF_052542855.1 Streptomyces sp. SAS_281 | reverse complement strand
GGTGCGCGCCCCACTGCCCCCGGCCGGGACGAGCACCCCCCCTTCCTCCCGGCCGGGGGCGCACCCCTGTCCGCGAGGAGCTACCCCCGCGCCCGGTTCACCGCCGACAGCACCGCCGCCACGGACGCGGCCACCCCCGAGGCGTCCCGGCCCGCGCCCCACCGTTCCTCGCCGCCGACCCGGCAGCGCGCGTACACCGTGACCGTCCGGGCCCCGGCCGGCCCCGAGGGCTCCTGCTCCACCAGCTCCAGGACGTCCGCCGCCACCCCGGCCGCCGCCAGCGCGTCCGCGAACGCGGTGACCGGTCCGGTGCCCGTCCCCTCGTAGTCGCCCACCCGGTCGTCCACGCGCAGCGTGCAGACGAAGCGGTGCTCACCGGCCGGGCCGGTCTGCGCCGACCAGGAGGTGAGGGCGACGCCGCCGTCCCGCCCGGGGACCAGGTACGCCGCCTCGAAGAGGTTCCACAGGTCCTTCGGGGTGGCCTCCGCACCGCTGTCGTCGGTCGCCTCCTGGACGGTGCGGGAGAACTCCGTCCGCATCCCGGCCGGCAGGTCCACACCGTGGCCGGTGCGCAGCAGATGGGCGATGCCGCCCTTGCCCGACTGCGAGTTGACCCGGATGACCGCCTCGTACGTACGCCCCACATCGGCCGGGTCGATCGGCAGGTAGGGCACCTCCCACAGCTCCGACGCACTGGTCGCGCGGCGGGCGAAGCCCTTGCTGATGGCGTCCTGGTGGGTGCCGGAGAACGCGGTGTACACCAGGTCCCCGCCGTACGGATGGCGCGGCGGCACCGGCAGCCGGTTGCAGTGCTCGACCGTGCGGCGGATCTCGTCGATGTCCGAGAAGTCGATCATCGGATCGACGCCCTGCGCGTGCAGGTTGAGCGCCAGGTTGACCAGGTCGACGTTGCCGGTGCGCTCCCCGTTGCCGAACAGGCAGCCCTCCACCCGCTGGGCGCCCGCCAGCACCGCCAGCTCCGCGCAGGCCACGCCCGTGCCCCGGTCGTTGTGCGGGTGGACGGAGAGGATCACCGAGTCGCGCCGGGTCAGGTGGCGGTGCATGTACTCGATCTGGTCCGCGTACACGTTGGGCGTGGCGATCTCCACGGTGGCCGGCAGGTTGTGCACGACCGGCCGGTCCGGCGAGGCGTCCCACAGCTCGGTGAGGCTGTCGCAGATCTCCAGGACGTAGTCGGGCTCGGTCAGGTTGAAGACCTCGGGCGAGAACTGGAACCGGATGTCCGCGCCGGGCCTGGCCCGGGCCAGCCGGTCCATCCGCCGGGCCGCGTCCAGCACCACGCCGTGCACGTCGGCCCGGTCGCGGCCCAGGACCACCTCGCGCCAGACGGGGGCGGTCGCGATGTAGAGGTGGACGACGACGCGGTCCAGGCCGGCCACGGACTCGAAGGTGCGGTCGATCAGGTCGGCTCTGGCGGGGGTGAAGACGACCACGGTGACGTCGTCGGGGACGGCCCCGCTCGTCGCCAGGTGCCGTACGAAGTCGAAGTCGGTGCGGCTCGCGGACGGGTAGCCGACCTCGATCTCCTTGAAGCCCATCGCCACCAGCAGGTCGAACATCCGCCGCTTGCGCGGGGTGTCCATCGGCTCCGCCAGCGCCTGGTTGCCGTCCCGCAGGTCGACCGGCACCCACAGCGGGGGCTTTTGGATACGCGCCTGCGGCCAGCTCCGCCCGGTCAGCGGGACCGCGACCCGGTCGTACGCGGAGCGGTAGCGGTGCGACGGCATGGAGCTGGAGCGTTGCGGGTTCCAGCGGGGCGCCGCCTGGGGGACCGGGCCGCGCGGCGTGCAGATGGTGGGGAAGCTGTGCATCGGGGACCGGGCGTCGGACGTGGCCGCGGACATGGACTCGGGCATGAACGGTGTCTCTTCTCGCATCGCCGGATGCGACCGGCACAGCACGGCACCCCGCGGCGGGGTGCCGATCGCTTCAGGCCCCGCCGCGGCAGCCGAGAAGGAGGAGACCGCGGTACGTCATGGGCGGTACAGTAACCAGAACGCAACCCCTCAGACAACCTGACAGGTGAACGACGTGTCCCGGCTCGGCCCCCTCCGCCCCAGTCCCCTCGTAGAACAGGCGACCAGCCATCTGCGGACGCAGATCACCGAGGGGCACTGGCCGGTCGGCACCAAGCTCCCGGGCGAGACGACCCTCGCCCGGGAGCTGGGCGTGGGCCGCTCCACGGTCCGCGAGGCGGTCCGTACGCTCGCGACACTCGGCCTCCTCCAGTCCCGCCAGGGCGCCGGCGTCTTCGTCGTCGCCGACCACGTCACGGAGGACTGGCCGGTACGGCTGCGCAGGGCGTCGGTCACCGACGTCTACGAGGTCCGCATGCTCATCGAGGTCCAGGCCGCCCGCCTCGCCGCCCGCCGCCGCACCGACGAGGACCTGACCGCCCTCGACGCGGCGCTCACCGCCCGGTTGAGGGCGGGCGCCGGCATCGACGACGCGGACTTCGTGGACGCGGACATCGCGGTGCACCGGGCGGTCGTGGCCGCCGCGCACAACCCGGTCCTCACCGACCTCTTCGCCGAGTTCGTCCCGGCCCTCCGCCAGGGCCTCATCGACCTCGTGGACCTCCTGGGCCTCCGCCGCCGGGACCCCCAGCACGGCCACACGGGCCACCGCGCCCTCGTCACGGCCATCGTGTCGGGCGACCCGGAGGCGGCGGCGCGCGCGGCCCAGGAGGAGTTGGAGTCCACGCTCGCCCGGCTGCGCGGGGCGTGACTCCGGCGCGATGCCCCGATCGACCTGAAGGCGCCGGGTGGGCGCCCGGGTTCGGGCAAAGAACGCGCGGGTCCGGATCCATGCCCCCTCCGTGCTGCGCCCCGTTCACTTCCCGGCGGGGTCCCCGGGGCTCCGGCGGGCCGTTTCCGGGCCGTAGCGAAAAACCGGCACCATAGCCGGTTTTTCGCGGAGGCTCAGTCAAGATCACCTGTCAACCCGCCTCCCACCTGCGGGAATTCAAAAATCCGCCTTGCGCCGCAACGCGGTGAACCGCTTTGGCAAGCCCTCGGCCGGACACGGTCTCGTGACTTGCAGGACACGCTCGCGCAACGGAAGCGTCTTCAACTCTTGACACCCACCCCCCGTAGGCAGCAATCTTCCGACATCGACGCATGGGAGCGCTCCCACATCGCACGGGGTTTTCCCCGAGTGAACGGCACTGCCCGTGTACTCCCCCCAACACCATTCGGCACCCGCACTCACCAGCGCGTATGCCACGCAGTGAGCCAGTCCCACCCTGGAACAAGGAGTAGTGGAATGCGTATCACCCGCACCGTCGCCGGCCGGAGCCGCAGAGTCGCGGTCCTGGCCACCACGGGCCTGACCGCTTCGGCGCTGCTGCTGACCGGCTGCAGCAGCGACGATTCCGACTCGAACGAGTCCTCCGAGTCGAACGGGAAGATCACGCTGACCGTCGCCGACTACGGCCAGTTCGGTTACAAGGAAGCCGGTCTTTTCGCCAAGTACCACGAGCTGCACCCGAACATCACGGTGAAGGAAGACACCACCGCCGATGAGAAGGTCTACTACCCCAAGCTGCTCCAGCAGCTGAACTCGGGCAGCGGCCTCGCCGACGTCCAGGGTCTTGAGGTCGGCCGCATCAAGGAGCTCGTCGACACGAAGGCGGACCAGTTCGCCGACCTGAGCAAGGTCATCGACGTCAAGGAGTTCGTGTCGTGGAAGGAGAAGCAGGCCACCACGGCTGACGGCAAGGTGATCGGCGCGGGTACCGACATCGGCCCGATGTCGCTCTGCTACAACACCGAGCTGTTCAAGAAGGCCGGTCTGCCGACCGACCGCAAGGAGGTCGCCGCCAAGATCGCCGGCGGCTGGGAGGACTACCTCAAGCTCGGTGAGGAGTACAAGAAGAAGGCGCCCGCGGGCACGTACTTCATGGACTCCGCCAGCGCCATGTTCAACGCCGTCGTCAGCTCCAACGCGAAGCAGTACTACGACGAGAGCGGCAAGGCGATCTACAAGGAGAGCCCCAGCGTCCAGCAGGGCTGGAACCTGGCCGCCGAGGCCGCGGACAAGAAGCTGACCCAGGGCCTCGCCCAGTTCAGCGACCCGTGGAAGGCCGCGCTCCGCAAGAGCACCATGGCCACCGTGGCCTGCCCCGCCTGGATGGCCGGTCAGATCTCCGTGAACGCCGGTGACGCGAACAAGGGCAAGTGGGACATCACCACCGCTCCCGGCACCACCGCGGCCAACTGGGGCGGCTCCTTCCTCGGTGTCCCGAAGTCCGGCAAGAACGTCGACGAGGCCACCAAGCTCGTCAAGTGGCTGACCGCCCCCGAGCAGCAGGCCGCCGTCTTCAAGGCGATCGGCTCCTTCCCGTCCAACACGGGCGCCTACGAGCTCCCGGACGTGAAGAACGCGACCCTGCCGTACTTCAACGACGCCCCGATCGGCCAGATCTACGCCGATGAGGCCAAGTCCATCCCCGAGACGATCCTCGGCCCGAAGGACGCGGCCATCAAGGACACCATCTCCACCCAGATCAACAACATGGAGCAGCGCGGCACCAAGCCCGACGACGCCTGGGAGGCCGCGACCAAGGCCATCGACAAGGTGATCGGCTGACGTTCGCCGGGCGCGTCCGGCCTGTTCCGCCGGACCTGCCCGGGCGCGGGCGGCCCCTTTCCGGGCCCCCCGCACCCGCGTGTTCCTGAGGGGTGCGGCGTAACGGCCCAGCCATCCCCGTACCCGGGTAACTCAAGCAAAATCCAGGGAAGGACATCCCGCTCGTGGCCACCTCGACTCCCACCCGGGACGCATACGCGCCGCCACCCCGCGGCTCCCAGCACAAACCGGTGGACAACCGCCGGCAGAACTGGCGCAGCCGGCTCTGGCGGTTCGACGACAAGGCGTCGCCGTACGCCTACATAGCCCCGTTCTTCCTCGTCTTCGGCGCCTTCGGGCTCTACCCGCTGATCTACACCGGCTGGATCGCCCTGCACCGGGTCGAGATGACCGGCATGAACCAGATGGAGTGGGTCGGCTGGGACAACTTCGACAGGATCCTGCACGACGCCGAGTTCTGGACGGCCGTCAGCAACACCTTCCTGATCGGTGTGATGTCGACGGTCCCGCAGCTGCTCGTGGCGCTCGGCCTGGCTCACCTGCTCAACTACAAGCTGCGGGCCAGCACCTTCTGGCGCACGATCATCCTGACCCCGTACGCCACCTCCGTGGCCTCCGCGGCCCTCGTCTTCGCCCTGGTCTTCCGGGCCGACGGCGGCCTGCTGAACTGGGTGCTGCACTTCGTCGGCCTCGGCGACACCAACTGGGCCAACGGCCACTGGACGTCCAAGATCGCCATCTCGGTCATCGTGATCTGGCGCTGGACCGGCTACAACACCCTGATCTACCTCGCCGCGATGCAGGCGGTGCCGTCCGACCTGTACGAGGCGGCCTCGCTGGACGGTGCCTCGCGCTGGCAGCAGTTCCGCAAGGTGACCATTCCCTCGCTGCGGCCCACGATCCTCTTCACGATCGTCATCTCGACCATCGGGTCGATGCAGCTGTTCGGTGAGCCCATGCTCCTGGAGGGCGGCACGCTCGGCGCGACCGGCGGCAACGAGAATCAGTACGAGACCCTCAGCGTCTACCTCTACAACTACGGCTGGAACCTCGGGCATCTCGGTCCGGCCGCCGCAGTGGCCTGGGCGATGCTCGCCCTCCTGCTGATCATCGCCGCGGTCAACTGGCTCATCGGCCGCTTCGTAAGCAAATCCGCGGTCTGACCGGGAGCGAAATCCAATGACCATGACCAGCCCCACCAAAGTCTCGGAGCCCGGCCTCCCGGCGCGTTCCGTCCACCGCGCACCGAAGCGCGCGAGCCGCTTCAAGCCCGGTGCCGGCAAGCAGTTGAGCGGCGGCCCGTTCGCCTACATCGCCCTGGCCGTCGTCGGCATCGGCTCGCTGCTGCCGCTGTACTGGACCCTCGTGGCCGCGTCCCACACCCAGGACGAAGTGCTGGCCACCACCCCGCCGTTCCTGCCGGGCGGCCGCCTCTTCCACAACCTCGACGCGGCGTGGAACCAGGCCCACCTGGGCAAGGCGATCGTCAACACCGTCGTCGTGGCCGGCTGCATCACCGTGGCGACGCTCTTCTTCTGCACCCTGGCCGGCTACGCCTTCGCCAAGATGCGCTTCCGCGGCCGGAACGTCCTGATGACCGGCGTCATCCTGACCCTGACGATCCCGCCGCAGCTCAGCGTCGTCCCGCTGTTCATGATGATGTCCGACATCGGCTGGGGCGGGGACCTGGAAGCGGTCATCTTCCCGACCCTGGTCAGCGCCTTCGGTGTGTTCTTCATGCGCCAGTACCTGAGCGAGGCGCTGCCGTACGAGCTGATCGAGGCCGCCAAGATCGACGGCGCGAACAACTTCCGCATCGTGCTGAGCGTGGTGCTGCCGGTGGCCCGTCCCGCGATGATGGTGCTCGGCATGCTCACGTTCGTCCAGGCATGGAACGACTTCTTCTGGCCCTACCTCGCCCTGAACCAGCAGAACCCCACCCTCCAGGTGGCGCTCGGCCAGCTCAGCGCCTCGTACACCCCCGACACCAGCATCGTGATGGCCGGCGCGCTGATCAGCACCCTGCCGCTGCTCGTGGTGTTCGTGATCTTCGGCAAGCAGATCGTCGGCGGCATCATGTCCGGCGCCGTCAAGGGCTGACCACCCGCTCGCCGCTTCTCCGTCACGGAGCCGTACGGTCCCCGCCCGCCCCGCGGACCGTACGGCCCCGTAGCCCCACCCCGTCAACGCCCCTGTCCTTCACACCCCTGGGAGCGCTCCCGCATGACTGCCGTACGACCTGACATCGCCCCGAAGCCGGTGCCCGAGGCCACCACCACGTTCCCGACGGGCTTCGTCTGGGGAGCGGCCACCGCCGCCTACCAGGTCGAGGGTGCCGCCGCCGAGGACGGGCGCACGCCGTCCATCTGGGACACCTTCAGCCGCACCCCCGGCAAGGTGCGCAACGGCGACACCGGCGACATCGCCGCCGACCACTACCACCGCTACCGCGACGACGTGGCGCTGATGAAGCAGCTGGGGCTGAAGGCGTACCGCTTCTCCATCTCCTGGTCCCGGGTCCAGCCCACCGGCCGCGGCCCCGCCGTCGAGCGCGGGCTCGACTTCTACCGCAAGCTGGTCGACGAGCTGCTGGAGGCGGGCATCAAGCCCGTCGCCACCCTCTACCACTGGGACCTGCCCCAGGAGCTGGAGGACGCGGGCGGCTGGCCGGAGCGCGCGACCGCCGAGCGGTTCGCGGACTACACCGCGATCATGGCCGGCGCCCTCGGCGACCGCGTCGGCACGTGGACCACCTTCAACGAGCCGTGGTGCTCGGCCTTCCTCGGCTACGGCTCCGGGGTGCACGCCCCCGGCCGTACCGAGGCCGCCTCCGCCCTGCGGGCGGCCCACCACCTCAACCTCGCCCATGGCCGGGCGATCGAGGTTCTGCGCGGTCAACTCCCCGCTACCGCGCAGACCTCGGTCACCCTCAATCTCCACCAGGTCCGCCCGCTGACCCCGAGCCCCGGGGACGTGGACGCCGCCCGCCGCATCGACGCGGTCGGCAACCGGGTCTTCACCGGCCCGATGCTGCACGGCGCCTACCCGGAGGACCTGCTCGCGGACACCGCGCACGTGGTGGACTGGTCGAAGCTGGTGCAGGACGGCGACCTGGAGGCCATCGCGCGCCCGGTCGACGTCCTCGGCATCAACTACTACACGCCGACCCTGGTCTCCACGCCCGCCGAGGGCTCCGGCGACACCCGCAACGACGGCCACGGCGCGAGCGACTACTCTCCGTGGCCCGGTTCGGAGCACGTCGCCTTCCACCTCGCCGACGGCAAGCCGACCACCGCCATGAACTGGTCGATCGACCCCAACGGGCTCTACAACCTGCTCATGGACGTCACCCGCGACCACCCGGGCATCCCGCTCATGGTCACCGAGAACGGCGCCGCCTTCGACGACTACGTCTCGCCCGAGGGCCGGGTCCAGGACCCCGAGCGCATCGCCTACCTGCACGGCCACCTCGACGCCGTCCAGCGCGCGGTCGCCGACGGCGCGGACGTACGGGGCTACTTCCTCTGGTCCCTGATGGACAACTTCGAGTGGGCGTACGGCTATTCGAAGCGGTTCGGCGCGGTGTACGTGGACTACGCCTCCCAGCGCCGCATCCCGAAGGCCAGCGCCCACTGGTACGCCGACGTGATCCGCCGCCACGCCCTCCCGCCGCTGGAGGACCTCGCCTGACCCCTCTCCGGTACGCCCTGTCCGTACCGCCGCATCCCCCGAGACCCGGCATCCGTGCCGGGTCTCGGCCGTTCGCCGCCCGGCCTGTGCGTTCCGCTTGACCACGCGCGTAGAGTGGGAGCGCTCCCATAGAGGGGGCGGGGGAGCGGCCGACCGGTCCCGCAGAGTGTCAAGGGAACCAACGCCAGGACTTGGTTTGGTTATCCGACTGTGAGAAATTGACCGCGAACGGGAGGCAGCCATGACGGCAGCGCGAGTACGGAGCGGGGGCCGGCCCACGCTCGAAGAGGTCGCGGCGCGGGCGGGGGTCGGGCGGGGCACGGCCTCGCGTGTCATCAACGGGTCGCCCCGGGTCAGCGCCCACACCAGGGAGGCGGTCGAGGCCGCCGTCGCCGAGCTGGGTTACGTGCCCAACCGCGCGGCCCGCGCGCTGGCCGGCAACCGCACGGACGCCGTCGCGCTCGTCGTGCCCGAGTCGGAGAGCCGCTTCTTCGCGGAGCCGTACTTCTCCGACATCGTGCGCGGGGTCGGCGCAGCCCTCGCCGATACGGAGATGCAGCTGCTGCTCACCCTCGTCGGCAGCGACCGCGAGCGCCGCCGACTCGCGCAGTACCTCACCGCCCACCGCGTGGACGGCGTGCTGCTGGTCTCCGTGCACGCCGACGACCCGCTGCCCGACCTGCTGGAACAGCTCGGCATGCCCGCCGTGATGAACGGCCGCAGATCCGCCACCGAGTCCCTGTCCTCCGTCGACTCGGACAACTTCGAGGGCGCCCGGGGCGCCGTGGAACACCTCGCCTCGCGCGGCCGCCGCTCCATCGCCACGATCACCGGCCGGCTCGACGTCTACGCCTCCCAGAGCCGCCTGGACGGATACCGCCAGGCCGTCCGCGACGCGGGCCTGGAGCCCGACGAGCGGCTGATCGCCCCCGCCGACTTCACCGAGGAGGGCGGCGCCCAGGCGATGCGCGACCTGCTCGCCCGCCGCCCCGACGTGGACGCGGTCTTCGCCGCCTCCGACGTGATGGCCGCCGGGGCCCGCCAGGTCCTGCGCGAGGCCGGCCGCCGCATCCCGGACGACGTCGCCCTCATCGGCTTCGACGACTCGGCCGTGGCCCGCCACATGGACCCGGCGCTCACCAGCGTGCGCCAGCCGATCGAGGAGATGGGCCGCGCGATGACCAGGGTCCTGCTCGACATGATCGCCGGCGAGAACGCGGACCGGGCGCAGATCGTGCTGCCGACCGAGCTGGTGGTCCGCGACTCGTCATGAGGCCGGGTTGCCGCAACCCGGTTGCCCCGAGGCGCAGTTCGAGTAGCTTCTGAGGCGTGGACCCTTCTCTGACCGCTCTGATCGTCGCCGTGGTGGGGGTGGCCGGCACCCTCGTGTCCGGGCTGATGGCGCACCGAGGCGCCCTGCGGGCCAAGACGGTGGAGCTCGACCGTGCGGAGAGGCTGCGCCGGGAGGAGCTGCGGGCGGACGAACGCCGCGAGTCCCTCGCCGTACGGCGAGCCTCCTACGCGGTGTTCAACCAGCGCCTGCGCCAGTTCCACTCCGTGCTGTCGAAGGACTACTTCGCCGTCGCCGCCGGGGAGGCGCGTCCGGACCAGGGCCGGGAGCGGGAGGAGCCCCGCCGCGTCCTGCGCGACGTCTACGCCGAGGCGCAGATGGTGATCAGCGACGACGTGCTCACCGTCGCGGGCGGTGTCGTGCACCAACTGCACCGCATCCACGCCCTGCTCGGCCGGCACGAGCGGGGGGAGGCGACGGCCGACGAGTCCCTGGAGGACATCAGGGAACGGCTGGAACGGGCCTCGGAGGGCCTGTACGAGGTGCGGCAGACTATGCGTCTGGAACTCGGTGTCTCGGCACTCCCGGTACACCGGCCCGATGGTTATCACGCGACGTGAGGACCGTCGCCGATGCACGGACCAGCGGAGGAACCATGCCCCTGCACTGGACCAGGTCCAGCTACTGCGACTCGGCGGGCCCCGACTGCGTCGAGGTGGCGCTGCCCTCCGGCCCGGCGGCCGCGGTCCGCCTGCGCGACTCCAAGACCACGTCCCGTCCCGCGCTCGCCTTCGGTCCGGCCGCGTGGTCGGAGTTCACCGGTCACGTCGGCCGGGCGACCGTCTTCTCCAGCAGCTCCTGAAGGGCCTGTGCCGCCCTCCCGGGGCCGGCCCGGCCGGCGGTGAGTCCTCGGTGAGGAGGTCCCCTCAACGCGGATCGGCCGCGAAGGCGTGGGGGTAGTCACGGGCCTAGACGTCGTCGAGTGCCTCATCGGGCAGGTCGAGGTAGGTGGTGAGAACCCGGTCGCGGGCGGCGACGACGGCGCACGGGCAGATGAGCACGCCCAGGACGGCCAGTGCCCACAGCTCGCCGGAGGTCCGGGAGACGACACCGCTGGTGACGGAGCCGAGCGGCATGACGACGCCGCGGATCGTGGACATGAGGAGCGGTTCGCGTACGCCGAGGCCGACACCGAGCAGCATGATGCCCACCACGACGGTCCACAGCTCGTACACACCCCGGTGGGCGAGCCAGGTGAGCAGGCCGCTGACCCTGTTCGACCCGGCCGTCACGGCGGCGTTCCTCACCGTCGTGTGCGACGCCCCGCACCGCAGGCCGGCGGACGGGGTCCGGCCTTCACGGCGGAAGCACCCGGCAAGATGTCCCTGGGAACGCGCTGACCGCACCCGAAGCACGACGAAGCCCCTGACCCGCGCTTCCGCAGATCAGGGGCTTCCCCTTCAAGGGTGAGTAACGGGACTCGAACCCGCGACATCCTGGACCACAACCAGGTGCTCTACCATCTGAGCTATACCCACCACGTCCGGGCGTTTCCGACCGGCCGAGAAAAAGTGTACAGGGTCCGGGAGGGTGCTCGCGCACTCATTTCCCGGCGGGGGGTCGCGGCCCCCGGGAGGGCCGTGACCAGCGCCTTCAGGGGCGCGGCCGGGAGACCCGCGCGGCGGCCGCCTTCGCCTGCTCGGAGTCCGGGCCGGGCTGCGGGACGAAGACCGCCTCGCGGTAGTACCGCAGCTCCGTGATCGAGTCGCGGATGTCGGCGAGCGCCCGGTGGTTGCCGTTCTTCTCCGGGCTGTTGAAGTACGCCCTCGGGTACCAGCGGCGGGACAGCTCCTTGATGGAGGAGACGTCCACGATCCGGTAGTGGAGGTAGCCCTCCAGAAGGGGCATGTCCCGGGACAGGAAGCCGCGGTCGGTGCCGACCGAGTTCCCGCACAGGGGCGCCTTGCCGGGCTCCTTCACGTGCTCGCGCACGTAGGCGAGGACCTGCTCCTCGGCGTCGGCCAGCGTCGTGCCGCCGGCCAGCTCGTCGAGGAGGCCCGAGGCGGTGTGCATCTGCCGCACCACCTCGGGCATGGTCTCCAGCGCCGCGTCCGGCGGGCGGATCACGATGTCCACCCCTTCACCGAGCACGTTCAACTCCGAGTCAGTGACCAGCGCGGCCACCTCGATGAGTGCGTCTTCCGCCAACGAGAGCCCGGTCATCTCGCAGTCGATCCACACCATGCGGTCGTTCATGGGCTCCACCCTACGGGGCGCTCCGCTGCCCCGGCAGGGCCGGGCGCCCCGCGGCGAACACGTCGGCGCCCGCCTTCGCATCCAGCGCCACGGGTGCGGCGCCGGACGGCCCGGGGACGGCGGTACGGCGGCTCTGGGCGGTGCCCTGGACGGGTACCGCCACCTCCGTCACCATGACCGGCTCCGGCACCCCGCCCTGCGGACGGCGGGCCCGGTAGGCGGCCCGGTACGCGGCGGGGGAGGAGCCGAGCTGGCGGCGGAAGTGCCCGCGCAGCGCGACCGGCGAGCGGAAGCCGCAGCGGCCCGCGACCTCGTCCACCGAGTAGTCCGACGTCTCCAGGAGGCGCTGCGCCTGAAGCACCCGCTGGGTGATCAGCCACTGGAGCGGTGCGCTGCCCGTCAGCGAGCGGAACCTCCGGTCGAAGGTCCGCCGGCTCATGTAGGCACGCGCGGCCAGCGTCTCCACGTCGAACTGCTCGTGCAGATGCTCCAGCGCCCAGGCGACGACCTCGGCGAGCGGGTCGGAGCCGATCTCTTCAGGTAAAGACCTGTCGAGGTAGCGCTCCTGACCGCCACTGCGCCGGGGCGGCACCACGAGCCGGCGGGCGAGTGCCCCGGCGGCCTCCGTGCCGTGGTCCGAGCGGACTATGTGCAGACACAGGTCGATGCCGGCCGCCGTCCCGGCGGAGGTCAGCACGTCCCCGTCGTCCACGAACAGCTCGCGCGGGTCGACGTGCACCGACGGATAGCGCTTGGCCAGCGTCGGTGCGTACATCCAGTGGGTGGTGGCCGGGCGGCCGTCCAGCAGCCCGGCGGCGGCGAGCACGAAGGCCCCCGTGCACAGGCCGACGATGCGGGCGCCCTCCTCGTGGGCGCGGCGCAGGGCGTCCAGCGCCTCCACGGGCGGTGGAGAGGTGATCGAGCGCCAGGCGGGCACCACGACGGTGCCGGCCCTGCTGATCGCCTCCAGCCCGTAGGGCGCGGTCAGTTCGAGTCCTCCGGTGGTGCGCAGCGGTCCCTCTTCACCGCCGCACACGAGCAATCGGTAGCGCGGAACTCCCGCGTCCTGGCGGTCGATTCCGAACACCGACAGCGGGATGGAGCTCTCGAAGATGGGGCCACCGCTGAAGAGCAGGACGGCGACGACTTCCCGGCGTCGTCTTCCGCCCAGCTTCCTTACAGCCTCCGTTGCGGTGGCGGAGTCCTGGCTCATGACGCTAAGCCCCCCTCGGTGTTCGCGTCTTCCTGGTCCTTACGGGCCTGTCGCACCTGCACATGTCCCCTCGGTCGTGCACGAGTCCCCGGCCTTCGACGCCCAAGATCGAATCTACTGCGTCCCGTGGTGCCGTCGTGACAAGTTCACCAACCGGCTCATTGTCGACAAGGCAACCTGGCGGGAAGCGTTCGATCACGAAGCGTTTCACTCGCGGCTCGTGCAGGGAAGTGCGTCTGGCGTTCATGGCCCGTCCCCATTGGGCGGAAGCGTACCGGCCGGTCTCTTCCTGCCTGGTGGCAAGGGGGTTGATCGGCCATTTCGACAAGGAATCGACCGGTCCCTGAAGTTGGCTGAAAATGTACGGTCGCGTGTGCGGAAATCAGTCGTTCTACCGGCGCACAACCCAGGGCGCTCGTCCGCCTCTGCGCGCCCCCTGGCAGGGGTCGGCGGCCCGGCGGCGGGGCCGGCGCGCCCGGCCGGGGACCGGTCCGGGCGGGCAGCCGAATACCGCTCCGCCGGCCGCCCCGGGAGCGGACCGTGCGGTGGGTTCCGGACGGACCCCGCGAGCCGGCCGACTCCCCCGGAAGGATGGGTTCCGCTCCTTGCGGGCGACGCCCCCGGGCCGTCCGCGCGAGCCCCTCCGGGACGGTTCCGCCAAGCGCCGCAAGGGGCCGGAGCGGTGGCCGGTACGTCTGTGTAGAGGGCAACCGGCATTGCCATCGGGGCCCGGTCTCGGGCATGCTCCGGAAAACGCCGCACGCGCCGTGCGCGGGGCGGGCAATGGAGGAGTGGCGCCGTACCCTTGGGGGTAAGGGGTTGGGAAGATGATTCCCGGACACCACGACACCGCCCGCTGACGCACCTTCCCACGCAGCTCTCCTCACGAGGACTCTCTTCGCCGAGACACCGATGGCCGGTCACGAAATCCCCGAACCCGCGGACCGCAAGCAGGTAGCCGACCCTCTGTCGGACCCGCTGGCGGCCGAACAAGCGCGCCGTCCGTGCGACCCCGCCTTCCGGCATGGGGTCGTCGTCGGCTTCGACGGCTCGACGTCCAGCGAGCGGGCCCTCGCCTATGCGATCGGCATGTCCCGCAGGACGGGCTCCGGTCTGATCATCGTCCATGTCGCCAACCGGCTGCCGACCACGGTCTGGGCGGGCTGCGAGCCCCCCGTCTTCGTCGACGTGCCGGACCACCGCACCGAGGTCCTGGGCCTGGAGCTCGCCTGCGCGGACTACCTCGCCGAGGTGCCCTGGGTGCTCGTGGAGCGCGGCGGGGACATCTGCCACGAACTGGAGGAGGTCGGCCGGGAGTACTCGGCGGACGCCATCGTGGTGGGCTCCACACACGGCCTGGTGGGCAAGATCTTCGGCTCGGTGGCCGGCCGCCTGGCCCGGCGCGCCCAGCGGCCGGTCGTGGTCATCCCGTAGCCCGGGAACGGCTTCGGACCCCGTGGCGGCAACTCGCCTGTGGAAAACGCCCTATGGGCCCTTCCCGGGCCCTCCGGGGGCGATTACGGCGCGTACGCGGAAGGCCCCGCGGTCACCGACCGCGGGGCACCGCCTGCGTGACGTGACTACTCGACGGTGACCGACTTCGCCAGGTTGCGGGGCTTGTCGATGTCCCGGCCCATGGCCAGTGCCGTGTGGTAGGCGAAGAGCTGGAGCGGGATGCCCATGAGGATCGGGTCCAGCTCGTTCTCGTTCTTCGGCACCACGATGGTGTGGTCGGCCTTCTCCTGGACCTGGTGGGCCACCGCGAGGATGCGGCCGCTGCGGGCCTTGATCTCCTCCATGGCGGCGCGGTTCTTCTCCAGCAGGTCGTCGTCCGGCACGATCGCCACGGTCGGCATCGCGGGCTCGATCAGGGCGAGGGGGCCGTGCTTCAGCTCGGAGGCGGGGTACGCCTCGGCGTGGATGTACGAGACCTCCTTGAGCTTCAGCGACGCCTCACGGGCCACGGGGTAACCGCGCACCCGGCCGATGAACATCATCGACTTCGCGTCCGCGTACTCGGCGGCCAGCCGCTTGATCTCGTCCTCGCCCGCCAGGATCTCGCTGATCTGGGCGGGCAGCTTGCGCAGGCCCTCGATGATCCGCTTGCCGTCGGCGACCGACAGGTCCCGGATGCGGCCCAGGTGCAGGGCGAGCAGCGCGAAGGCGACCACGGTGTTGGTGAAGCACTTGGTGGAGACCACGCACACCTCGGGGCCCGCGTGCACGTACGTGCCGCCGTCCGCCTCCCGGGCGATCGCCGAGCCCACCACGTTGACCACCCCGAGGACCCGGGCGCCCTTGCGCTTCAGCTCCTGGACGGCGGCCAGCACGTCGTACGTCTCACCGGACTGGGAGACCGCGACGTACAGCGTGTCGGGGTCCACGACCGGGTTGCGGTAGCGGAACTCGGAGGCGGGCTCGGCGTCCGCGGGGATGCGGGCCAGCTCCTCGATCAGCTGGGCGCCGATCTGGCCCGCGTGGTACGAGGTGCCGCAGCCCAGGATCTTGATCCGGCGGACCCCGCGCGCCTCGCGGGCGTCCAGGTTGAGGCCGCCCAGGTGCACCGTGGAGAACCGGTCGTCGATCCGGCCGCGCAGCACCCGGTCGACGGCGTCCGCCTGCTCCGAGATCTCCTTGTGCATGTACGTGTCGTGGCCGCCCATGTCGTACGACTCGGCCTCCCACTCCACGGTGGTCGGCGTGGCCGTCGTGGTCGAGCCCTCCGTGGTGTACGTACGGAAGTCGTCGGCCTTCAGGGTGGCCATCTCGCCGTCGTCCAGGGTGACGACCTGGCGGGTGTGGGCGACCAGGGCGGCGACGTCGGAGGCGACGAACATCTCCTTCTCGCCGATGCCGAGGACGACCGGGGAGCCGTTGCGGGCGACCACGATGCGGTCGTTGAAGTCGGCGTGCAGGACGGCGATGCCGTAGGTGCCCTCGACGGAGCGCAGGGCCTCGCGGACCTTCTCCTCCAGCGTCCCTGCGTCCGAGCGGGCGATCAGGTGGACGAGCACCTCGGTGTCGGTCTCGGAGAGGAAGACGACGCCCTCGGCGGTCAGCCGGGCGCGCAGCTCGGAGGCGTTGTCGATGATCCCGTTGTGGACGACCGCGACCTTGCCTTCGGCGTCCAGGTGCGGGTGGGCGTTCTCGTCGCTCGGGGCGCCGTGGGTGGCCCAGCGGGTGTGGGCGATGCCGGTCGTGCCGGCGAAGCGCTTGGGGACCCGGGACTCCAGCTCGCGGACCCGGCCCTTGGCCTTGACCGACTTGAGCGTGGCGGGCTTCCCGGCCGCGGGCTTCCCGGTGATCACGATCCCGGCGGAGTCGTAACCCCGGTACTCCAGCCGCTGCAGGCCCTCCAGCAGCAGCGGGGCCACGTCACGCTTTCCGATGTAACCGACGATTCCGCACATAGAGCTTTCAGTCCTCCGACGACGAACAAGTAAGGGGTGCCCGGCCGTGAGACGGCCTCAGCCGTAGACGATCCGGCGCAGCTGACGGAGCGAGAGCTCCGGCGGCGCGACCGCGCGGTGCGGCAGTTCGGCCGCGATCCGCTCGAAGATCTCCGTGTTCACCAGGCCGCCGGCCTGCAGTTCGCGGTGGCGGCGGCGGACGAAGACCTCGGTCGTCTCGTCGAAGTACGCCAGCACGTCGAGGATCACCCGGGCGGCTTCGCCGCGGGGCAGCGTGGTGCTGCGCACCACGTGGTCAATGAGGTCGTCGTACGACGAGAGGCGTTCGAGCACCCGTCGATACTGCGGCGGAAGGGGGCTGAGCGCAACAATCCTGCCCGATATCGGGCAGGGAAGCGCGATACTGGCCCCCTTTTTCTGTCTTGGGTGGATTTTGCGCGGGCGGCCGAGGGGTGCGGGGGAGGGGAGGGGCGGCAGTGGTCGGAGCCGAAGGGGTGAATGTGCACATAAGACGCAAAGGTCCATCAGGGTGCCTGGGTGACCAACGCCGGTAACTGGTCTACACCTTGACCACCCGTGAGGCGCGCGGTACGCATGGCGACGGAGAAAGGTCAGGAGACCCAGCAGAGTGACCCCCAGAAAGGGACCCGGCTTGTGAGACTGCACACGGTACGCCGCAGTGCTCTTCCCCGTACTCTTCCCCGGCTCCTCGGCTCGCTGCTTCTCGTCGCGGCGGCCGGTGTCTCCAGCGCGTGCGCCGCCCCGCAGGCATCAGCCGCGGGCGCGACGGCGGTGGCGTGGGCGGCCAGACCGCTCGGCCAGGTGGTGCCCGCCCCCGCTTCGGTCAGACCCGGCGGCGAGCCCTACCTGCTCAACGGCTCCACCAGGATCCGGACCCTCGGCGCCTCCGGCGAGGCCCGGCAGATCGGCGACTACCTGGCGGGCCTGCTGCGCCCCTCCACCGGGTTCGCGCTGCCGGTCACCACCAAGGACGGCGCCGACGGCATCCGGCTCAGGCTCGACCCCCGCGCCGGCAAGCTGGGCGCGGAGGGCTACACGCTCACCTCGGGGCGCCACAACGTCACCATCACCGCCCGGCAGCCCGCGGGGCTCTTCCACGGCGTCCAGACGCTGCGCCAGCTGCTTCCGGCCCGAGTGGAGCGCGACACCCGCCAGAAGGGCCCCTGGCGGGTCTCCGGCGGCTCCATCACCGACACCCCGCGCTACGCCTACCGGGGCGCGATGCTCGACGTCGCGCGCCACTTCTTCTCGGTGGACGAGGTCAAGCGCTACATCGACCAGGTCGCCCAGTACAAGATCAACACCTTCCACATCCACCTCTCCGACGACCAGGGCTGGCGCATCGCCGTCGACTCCTGGCCGAAGCTGGCCACGTACGGCGGCTCCACCGAGGTCGGTGGCGGGCCCGGCGGTTACTACACCAAGGAGCAGTACAAGGAGATCGTGCGGTACGCGGCCTCCCGCTACCTGGAGGTGATCCCGGAGATCGACATGCCGAGCCACACCAACGCCGCCCTCGCCTCGTACGCCGAGCTGAACTGCGACGGCGTCGCGCCGCCGCTCTACACCGGCATCAAGGTCGGCTTCAGCACGCTGTGCGCCGGCAAGGACGTCACGTACGACTTCATCGACGACGTCGTCGGCGAGGTGGCCGCGCTCACGCCCGGCCGCTATTTCCACATCGGCGGCGACGAGGCGCACTCCACCACCCGCGAGGACTACGTGGAGATCATGGACCGGGCCCAGGCGATCGTCGGGAAGTACGGCAAGACCGTGATGGGCTGGCACCAGCTGACCGGCGCCCACCCGGTGAAGGGAGCCGTCGCCCAGTACTGGGGCTACGACAAGACCAGCGCCGCCGACCGGCAGCAGGTGGCGGACGCCGCGAAGAACGGCACGAAGCTGGTGCTGTCGCCGGCGGACCGCGTGTACCTCGACATGAAGTACAACGACCAGACCGTGCTGGGCCTCAAGTGGGCCGGCACGGTCGAGGTCCAGCGCAGTTACGACTGGGACCCGGGGACGTACCTCGCCGGCGCCCCGGAGAGCTCCGTGCTCGGCGTGGAGGCGCCGATCTGGGCCGAGACCCTGACCGACAGCGACGACATCGACGCGATGGCCTTCCCGCGGCTGCCCGGCGCCGCCGAGCTGGCCTGGTCACCGGCGTCGACGCACAACTGGGACACGTACAAGCTGCGGCTGGCGGCGCTCGGGGAGCGGTTCACCGCCCAGGGCATCGACTACTACCGCTCGCCCCAGGTCCCGTGGCCCGCGTCGGAGACCGGCGGAAAGTGAGACGGCACCGCCCCGCCGGCCGGGTTTCCGGCCGGCGGGGCGGTGAACGGCCGCGTCAGGCGACCTTCTTGGCGTTCTCGATGGCCTTCGCCAGGTCCTCCAGGATCGGCGCGCACTTGTCGTAGCTGTAGATCGGCTCCGTGGTGCGCGGAACGACCTGGCCCGCCTTGACCGCCGGGAGCCGCGCCCAGGTCGGCTTGGAGGTCAGCGCCTCGGGCTGGAGGGCCGACGAGCGGTTGTCCATCATGATCACGTCGGCGCCGTACTTGTCGACGTTCTCCCAGCTCAGCTCCTCGAAGAAGCCCGCCGCGTTCACCTTCGGCTCCACGAACTTCACGCCCAGCTCCTGGAAGTACAGGGTGTCGGCGGACATCTTGGCGAGCGAGACGTAGAACAGGTCCTGGCTGGCCGAGCCGACCATGACCTTGATCTCCGGCTTCGACTTCGCGGCGGCGCGCAGCCGGGCCGCCGCCTTCTCGAACCGCGTCTTGGCGGCGGTGACCTTCGCGGACTTCACATCGGCGCCGAGCGAGGCCGCCAGGTCCTCGTGGCGCTGGATCGCCTTGGGGACGGTGGTCTCGGCGGCCCACAGGGCGACGCTCGGGGCCAGCTTCAGGATCTTGTCCTTGGACTGGTCCGGCACGTACCAGAGGGCGTCCTTCTCCCACATCGCCGTCACCAGCAGCTCCGGGCCGAGCTCCGCGTACTTCTCGACGTTGAACTCGCCCCAGACGTTGCCCAGGATCTCGACCTTGCTGATGTCCAGGTCGCCGGCCTGCACGTCCGGCTTGCCGTCCTTGGTCCTGGTCGGCCCGAAGACCGCCTTGACCTCGACGCCGTAGTCGTGGAGAGCGGCGGCGACACCGGTGAAGGCGACGATGTTCTTCGGGACGGACTCCGCCTCGGCGACCTGGCCCCGGTCGTCCTTGAACTTCCACGGTCCGGCGTCGGTGCTCCGGGAGCCCGAACCGGCGGAGTCCTTCGTGTCGCTGCCGCCGCAGGCCGCCAGTACGGCGCCGAGACCGACGGCGCCGCCCATGGCCAGCAGACCGCGACGGGTGGGACGGGACACTCGGGTTGCGCTCATGACGGAGTCCGCTTTCGTACGAGCCGGGGACCGGCCGGTGACACGTTCGAGGGAAGGTTAGCCTAACCTCAGGTTGTGTCCACCAGGGGCCCCGGCCCCCACCGCCCGGCCGGCGGGCTCAGCCGTCCTGAGTCCGGCCGTCGAGAGGCTGGAGCCGCGTCATCGCGATGTCGGGGCATACCTTGGCGATCGAGCCGAAGTCATCGTCCACATGGATCAGCGTGAGGTGGTGCTGTCGCGCTGTCAGGGCGATCAGGATGTCCATCGGCGAGGGGCCCCGGTGGTGGCCGATCCGCACCAGTTCGCGCTGGACGTCGATGATCTTCGGCCACGGGTCTTCCAGCGCCGGCACCCAGCCGAAGGTCTGGCCGAGCATGGTGAAGAAGGGTTCGTGGTCGCGGTCCGCCCGGAGCGCCGGCATGAGTTCGGACTCGACGGGCGGGCACAGGGACACGAGTCCTTGGGAAACGCGTTGCGGCCATGGGTCCCCGACCTGTTTGCGGAGCAGGCGCCAGACCGCCGACGTGTCGGCGAGGTACGTCACAGGCCGGACCGCTCCCGCGCTTCGAGGACGTCGAAGTCCAGGAACTGGTCCGCGTTGTCCTGGAGCCAGCGAAGCGCACGCGCCCGGTCGTCCGCGCTGACCGCTGCGGCTATCGTCAGCGCGCGGTTGATCGTTTCCCGCTTGGTGGACGTGCCGAGCTGCTGCTGGGCGAAGGCGAGCATCTGGTCGTCGACGTCCACGAGGGTCTTGGACACGGGGCCTCCTGGATGTGCGGTGGATATACGTTTTCCGTCAGTATATACAGCGCGTCGTGCCGGCCGGGGGCCGAGCTCTCAGGTCCCCGACCGGCCTCGGTCCTCAGGCTTGCAGGCCCAGCTCCCTCGCGATCAGCATGCGCGGCGCTGATCGGCTTCCCGAAGACGTGCCGCCCGCCGGGCGGGCTCAGCCGAACATCTCCCGGCAGCCGTCCAGCCCCTCGACCGCCACCTCTGCCGTGCGGTGCTCCTCCCACTGCCCGCGCTCCAGGCGCAGCCGCTGAAGGGTGACCGGCTCGCCCCGCAGCGCGGTGACCGCCAGCCCGTTCGGCTGGTAGCCGAGCCGCCGCGAGACGCCCAGGGAGCGGGGGTTGTCCAGCATCGCCGCCGAGACCGCCGTGGCGGCGCCGAGTCCGCCGAAGGCGAAGTGCAGGACGGCGGCCCGCATCTCCGTGCCGATGCCCCGGCCCTGGTGCGCGAGCCCGAGCCAGGAGCCCGTCTCCACCTGGCGGGTCACCGCGAAGTTCTTGGCCATCAGGTCCTGGCGCCCGACCACCCGGCCCTCGTGCAGTACCGCGAGGCTCAGGCACCAGTTGTCGGCGGACCAGCCGGCGATCGTGGACAGCACGTGCTGGAAGACGGCCCGGCCGCGCTCGGCGGGCGGGCAGTCGGTCCACGGAACGTCAACGGCATGGCGTCCGGGGCGTGCACCCCGCCGGCACCGACCGCCGCCAGCTCGTCCAGCAACTCCAGGTCGGGCAGGCGCAGTTCCAGCCGGGACGTGCGGATGCGGAGGCCGTACAGGGGCCAGGCGTCAGGCTTCATGGCTCGACTCTGTCGAGGCGGGGCCGGGGTGTCGAGCGAATTGCGGGGGCTGTGCCGGCTGCAACGGGGGAGGCTATCCGGGCGTGTGGGCCCCGTCCGCGATGAGCCGGCTCGTGAAGCCTGCTCGGCGCAGCCGCTCGTACGCGGCAGCCACGTTGTCCGGAACGGGATCGGCGGCCATGAAGCCCTGCGCCGGGTAGATCATCAGGCGCTGCAAGGCGCCGACCAGCATGTCGATGACCATGCGGGCGTCCTGGATGGAGGTGAGGTACTCCTCGAAGGTGATCGGGGCCGACGCGCTCACCAATGAGACCCCCGGCCACAGCTTGCGTGCGGTGGCGTGGGCGCGTCGTTCCTCGTACGGCTTGCTGACCAGTAGTACGGACGAGACGTTCACGCCGGCCTCTTCGAGCAGGGCCCGGGAGAAACGGATGTTCTCGCCCGTGTTACGGGCGCGCGGCTCGACGAGCACCGCGCTTTCGGGGACGCCGAGTTCGAGTGCCCGCTCCCGGTAGTGGACGGCCTCGCCGCGTGGCATGCGTGCCCGCGTGGTGGGGCTGGTGGCTCCGGTGAACACGATGAGGGGTGCCAGGCCTTGGTGGTAGAGGCGCGCGGTTGCGTCGGCGACCCCGAGGTCGTGGCTTCCGAGGCCGATCGCCACCGAGCAGGGGCGCGGATCGTGGTGCATCAGATGGTGCTCCCACAGGAGCCGGGCATCCGACCACGACTGGGAGGAGATGGTCATGTGGCGCCTCTGTTGTGGGCCGAGTCCGGAACCTCGAAGTCGTACGACCAGGTGAAGCGTGAGGCCGCGTGCACTCCTATCGCGAACTCGACGACAGTTCCGTCGGCCGTGTACGCGGTCCTGTGCAGTTCCACCACTGGCTCCCCGCCGGCCAGCATGAGCAACTTCGACTCCTCGGGGGTCGCCACGCGCGCGAAAAGTTCCTCGCGCATGCGGTCGACCTCGTAGCCCGCGTCGAAGAGCACGCGAAAGCCTCCGCCACGGCCGGCGGGGCCTGGGGTGGGATCGACCAAGCGCGTGCCCTCGACATGCTCCGGGCGGTAGTAGCTGGTCAGCGTGTGGGTCGGCTGTCCGGCCTCTCGTACGACGCGCGCGCGGGCGTACACGAGGGAACCCGGAGCCAGTCCATGCGCGGCAGCGGCGGCGGGTGGCGCCCCGATCCGCTTCACCGTCTGCGTCTGGTCATTTCGCCTGTGGGGGCGCCCGGAAGCCACGCGGTCGGCAATAAAAGCGACCTCGTCGCCGTCGCGCCACTTGGCCTTGTCGTACCGGCTGACACCGAGACGCTTGAGCGGGGGCTGTTGCCGTACGACTGTGCCGTGCCCGCGCGACGAGGTGACCAGACCTTCGGCCTCCAGGGCCCGGTATGCCGCGTGAACCGTGGACTTGGAGCCCTCGCCCGCTTCGACGAGGTCCCTGATGTGCGGCAGCCGGTCGCCCGGGGAGTAGGCGCCGCTCCGGATCCGGTCGGCCAGCCTGTCCGCCAACTCCCGCCACTTGGGCGCCATGCGCAACTCCTCTCGCGACGTCTTAAGGAGCAGTCAAGCACAGCGCCGAGACAGTTGACAGTCTCGGGACTGCGGGCCAATATCGACCTCACTGGGGCGCAATCCCGGGACTGCGATGCAACTGAGAGGGTGTGGGCGCGATGACGGGCGGCAGCAAGGCGCGACAGGGCTTGTCCCGGTTAACGGAGCGATTCGGGAGGGACGGCGTCCTCATCGTCCCGACCGCCGATGCGGGGGCGGAGGGAGCCGACCTCGTGCCCGGTGCGGCGCTCCGCTGGCCCCCGTGTGAGTGCGGGCACTCGTTGTGCCCCGATTACGTGCCGGAGGGCGACGGCTGAGAGGTTCGGCCCACGCGGGGCCCGAATGGCCGGTCGGGGGCCCGTGGCCGGCCCCCCGGCCGGCGTGCTCGGCGCCGTTTCTCAGGCCTGGAGGCCCAGCTCGCGGGCGATCAGCATGCGCTGGACCTCGCTGGTGCCCTCGCCGATCTCCAGGATCTTGGAGTCGCGCCACATCCGGGCCACCGGGTACTCGTTCATGAAGCCGTAGCCGCCGTGGATCTGGGTCGCCTCGCGGGCGTTGTCCACGGCCACCGTCGAGGAGTACAGCTTGGCGATGGCCGCCTCCTTCTTGAACGGCTCGTCCGCGAGCAGCCGGGAGGCCGCGTCGCGCCAGCCGATGCGGGCCATGTGCGCCCGCATCTCCATGTCCGCGATCTTGAACTGGATGGCCTGGTTGGCGCCGATCGGCTTCCCGAAGGCGTGCCGCTCGGCGGCGTACTTCACCGACTCGTCCACACAGCCCTGCGCCAGGCCCGTCGAGAGCGCCGCGATGGCGATCCGGCCCTCGTCCAGGATGCGCAGGAACTGCGCGTAGCCCCGGCCCTCCTCGCCGAGCAGGTTCTCCAGCGGGACGCGCACGTCGGCGAAGGACAGCTCGCGGGTGTCCGAGGCGTTCCAGCCGACCTTGGAGTAGGGCGCGGCCACCGTGAAGCCGGGGGTGCCGGAGGGGACGATGATCGAGGAGATCAGCGGGGCGCCGTTCTCCTTGCGGCCGGTCACCGCCGTGACCGTGACCAACTCCGTGATGTCCGTACCGGAGTTGGTGATGAAGCACTTGGAGCCGTTGATCACCCACTCGCCCGCCGCCTCGTCGCGCACGGCGGTCGTCCGGGTGCCGCCCGCGTCCGAACCGCCGTCCGGCTCGGTCAGGCCGAACGCGCCCAGCGCCTCGCCCGAGCAGAGCTTCGGCAGCCACCGCCGCTTCTGCTCCTCGGTGCCGAAGCGGTAGACCGGCATCGCGCCCAGCGAGACCCCGGCCTCCA
Organism: Streptomyces sp. SAS_281; assembly: GCF_052542855.1. Lineage (NCBI taxonomy): Bacteria > Bacillati > Actinomycetota > Actinomycetes > Kitasatosporales > Streptomycetaceae > Streptomyces > Streptomyces sp. SAS_281. Next base: position 56,131 of record NZ_JBMNDO010000026.1, on the reverse strand, counting down.
GCGTGATCGCGACCGAGGAGTCGACCCGGGCCAGCTCCTCCAGGGCGATGCCGAGCGCGAGGTAGTCGCCGCCCATCCCGCCGTACTCCTCCGGGAACGGCAGCCCGAACAGGCCCATCCGCCCCATCTCGCGCACGATCTCGTACGGGAACTCGTGCCGCTCGTAGAAGTCGCCGATCTTCGGGGCGACGACGTCGTGGGCGAACTCCTCGACGGTACGGCGCAGTTCCTCGTGCTCGGCGGTCAGCCGGTGGTCCAGGGACATGGGTTGTTCACTGCTCCTTGTGGGACAGGGTGCGGACGGTGCGGGAAGGGCTGGGTCGGCCCAGGTGGCCGGCGAGCCACACGCTGGTGGCGGTGAGCTCGCCGAGGTCGACCCCGGTTTCGATACCGAGGCCGTCGAGCATCCACACGAGATCCTCGGTGGCGAGGTTTCCGGTCGCGCTCTTCGCGTACGGGCAGCCGCCGAGGCCGCCGGCCGACGCGTCCACCGTGGACACGCCGTGCCGCAGCGCGGCCAGGGTGTTGGACAGCGCCTGCCCGTACGTGTCGTGGAAGTGCACCCCGATCACGTCGGTGGCCACCCCGGCCTCGTTCAGCCCGGTCAGCAGCGCCTGGACGTGGCCGGGGGTGGCGACGCCGATGGTGTCGCCGAGGGACAGCTCGTCGCAGCCGAGGTCCATCAGCGCCCTGGCGACCCGGACGACCTGCGGGACGGGCACGGCGCCCTCCCAGGGGTCGCCGAAGCACATCGACAGATAGCCGCGCACGTGCGCCGACTCCGCCTTGGCCCGGGCCACCACCGGCGCGAACATCGCCAGCGACTCGTCCACCGTGCGGTTCAGGTTGCGCGCGGCGAACGTCTCCGTCGCCGAGCCGAACACCGCGATCCCGCGGGCCCCGAGCGCCAGCGCCCGGTCCAGCCCGCGTTCGTTCGGCACGAGGACCGGGAGGGCCACGTCACCGACGTCCGCGATGTCGCCGAGCATCGGGAACAGCTGCTCGGCGTCGGCGAGCTGGGGCACCCACTTGGGGTGCACGAAGCTGGTGGCCTCGATGGTGGTCAGCCCGGCGACCGCGAGCCGGCGGATGAACTCCGCCTTCACCTCGGTCGGGACGACCTCCTTCTCGTTCTGGAGGCCGTCGCGGGCGCCGACCTCGTGGATGCGGACCCGGGCGGGCAGCCCCTCGGCGGGCACGGTCATCGGCAGGGCACGGGCGGTGGTGGTCACGCTTCCTCCCCGGCGCCGGCGGCGGGCACGACCACGGCGAGCACCTGGTCCATGGCGACCGTGGACCCGGCGGTCACGTCGAGTTCGGTCACGGTGCCGGCGTGCGGCGCGGAGATGACGTGCTCCATCTTCATCGCCTCCACCACCAGCAGGCTCTGCCCGGCGGCGACCTCGTCCCCGACGGCCACCTTCACCACGGTCACCGTCCCGGGCATGGGCGCGGCGAGCGTGTCCGCGCCGGAGCGGGCGGCGCCGGTCAGCGACGCCTGGACCGGGTCGTGGTCGCGGACGTGCCAGCTGTCGCCGTCCCGGCCGAGCCAGTGCCCCTCCGGGGAGACCGCGTACGCGAACACATGGGTGACCCCGGCGAGTTCGAACGCGATCCGGCCGTCACCGGCCGCGAGGGTCCTGGCCTTCTCCGCCGTACCGGGCAGCGGTCCCAGCGGTCCGCAGGAGCCCGATTCCGGGGCGGGCGGGCTCGCGCCCTCGCCGACATGGCCGAACGTCAGCTCCGTGTCCCCGCCGCCGCACGGCCGCAGGCCCACCTGGACCGGGTCGTGGCCCGGGATGTGGAAGTCGAGCACCGTCCGGGCCGGGGAGCCGCCGAGCCGCCAGCCGTTCCCGGCCGAGAACGGGTCGGCCCAGGTGCCGGGGGCGGGGCGGGCGGCGGCGGAGGCGGTGTGCTGTCGCAGCAGCGCGGCCGCCGCGTACACCTCCTCCGGCACGCCCTCCGGGACCAGCGCGGCCACCTCGCGCTCCACCAGGCCGGTGTCCAGCTCGCCCGCCACCACCGCCGGGTGGGCCAGCAGCCGGCGCAGGAACCCCGCGTTGACCGGGACGCCGAGGACGACGGTGTCCGCGAGGGCCACCCGCAGCCGGCGCAGGGCGGTCGCCCGGTCGGGGCCGTACGCGATGACCTTGGACAGCATCGGGTCGTACAGGCTGCCGACCTCGCCGCCCTCGGCGAGCCCCGAGTCGGTGCGCACCCCGCCGCCCTGCGGCTCGCGCAGCGCGAGCACCGTGCCGCCGGAGGGCAGGAAGCCGCGGGCCGGGTCCTCGGCGCAGACCCGGGCCTCCACGGCGTGCCCGGTGAGCGTGATGTCGTCCTGCCCGTACGGCAGCGGCTCACCGGCGGCGACGCGCAGCTGCCACTCCACCAGGTCGAGGCCGGTGATCAGCTCGGTCACCGGGTGCTCGACCTGGAGACGGGTGTTCATCTCCATGAAGTAGTACGAGGAGGGGTCGTTGCCCGGCACGATGAACTCCACCGTGCCCGCGCCGACGTAGCCGCAGGAGCGGGCCGCCTGGACGGCCGCCTCACCCATCGAGGCCCGGGTCGCCTTGTCCAGCAGGACGGACGGGGCCTCCTCGATGATCTTCTGGTGGCGGCGCTGGAGCGAGCACTCGCGCTCGCCCAGGTGCACCACGTTGCCGTGCGCGTCGGCCAGCACCTGGATCTCGATGTGGCGCGGCCGGTCGATCCACCGCTCCACCAGCAGCGTGTCGTCGCCGAAGGAGGCGCGGGCCTCGCGCCGGGCCGCCGCGATCTCGTCCGCGAGCAGCGCCGCGTCCCGGACCAGCCGCATGCCCTTGCCGCCGCCGCCCGCCGAGGGCTTCAGCAGCACGGGCATGCCGATCCCGGCCGAAGCCTCCGCCAGCTCGGCGTCGCTCAGCCCGCTCCCCGAGGAGCCGGGGACGACGGGGACGCCCGCCGCGGCGACCGTCTCCTTGGCCCGGATCTTGTCGCCCATCAGCGAGATCGCGGCGGCGGGCGGCCCGATGAAGACCAGCCCCGCCTCCGTGCACGCCCGGGCGAACGCCGCGTTCTCCGCGAGGAAGCCGTAGCCGGGGTGGACCGCCTGCGCACCGGTGCGGCGGGCGGCCTCCAGGAGGCGGTCGGCGCTCAGATAGCTCTCGGAGGCGGGCGCGGGGCCGATCCGTACGGCCGTGTCGGCCTCGCGTACGTGCCGCGCGTCGGCGTCCGCGTCGCTGAAGACGGCGACCGAGCGCACGCCCAGCTCGCGCAGGGTCCGGATGACCCGGACCGCGATCTCGCCGCGGTTGGCGACGAGGACCGTGTCGAACATCGTCATCTCTTCCTCACATCCGGAAGACGCCGAAGCCGGCGTCGCCCAAGGGCGCGTTGGCGCACGCGGTCAGGGCGAGCCCCAGCACCTGCCGGGTCTCCAGCGGGTCGATCACCCCGTCGTCCCAGAGCCGGGCAGTGGCGTAGTACGCGTTGCCCTGGGTCTCGTACTGCTCGCGGATGGGGGCCTTGAAGGCTTCCTCGTCCTCGGCGCTCCAGTCGTCGCCCAGCTGGTCGCGCTTGACCGTGGCGAGGACGGACGCGGCCTGCTCGCCGCCCATGACGGAGATCTTGGCGTTGGGCCACATCCACAGGAACCGGGGGCTGTAGGCCCGGCCGCACATGGAGTAGTTGCCCGCGCCGTAGGAGCCGCCGACGACCACGGTCAGCTTCGGCACCCGGGTGCAGGCGACGGCGGTGACCATCTTCGCGCCGTGCTTGGCGATGCCGCCGGCCTCGTAGTCCCGGCCGACCATGAAGCCCGAGATGTTCTGGAGGAAGACCAGCGGGATGCCGCGCTGGTCGCACAGCTCGATGAAGTGCGCGCCCTTCTGGGCGGACTCGGAGAACAGGATGCCGTTGTTGGCGACGATCCCGACCGGGTGGCCGTGGATGTGCGCGAAGCCGGTGATCAGCGTCGTGCCGTACTCCGCCTTGAACTCGGCGAACCGGGAGCCGTCGACCACCCGGGCGATCACCTCGCGCACGTCGTACGGCGTACGCGAGTCGACCGGGACCGCGCCGTACAGCCCGGCCGGGTCCACCTTCGGCTCCTCGACCGGACGCACCGACCAGGGCAGCGCGCCCCGGTCCGGCAGCGTCGCCACGATGTTCCGCACGATCCGCAGCGCGTGCGCGTCGTCCTCCGCGAGGTGGTCGGTGACGCCCGACGTGCGGGAGTGCACCTCGCCGCCGCCCAGCTCCTCGGCCGTGACCACCTCGCCGGTGGCGGCCTTCACCAGCGGCGGGCCGCCCAGGAAGATCGTGCCCTGGTTCCGGACGATGACGGCCTCGTCGCTCATCGCCGGGACGTACGCCCCGCCGGCCGTGCAGGAGCCGAGGACCGCCGCGATCTGCGGGACGCCGGCGCCCGACATCCGGGCCTGGTTGTAGAAGATCCGGCCGAAGTGCTCGCGGTCCGGGAAGACCTCGTCCTGCATCGGCAGGAAGGCGCCGCCCGAGTCCACCAGGTACAGGCAGGGGAGACGGTTCTCCAGCGCCACCTCCTGGGCCCGCAGGTGCTTCTTCACGGTCATCGGGTAGTACGTGCCGCCCTTGACCGTCGCGTCGTTGGCGACGACCACGCACTCCCGGCCGCTGACCCGGCCGATCCCGGCGATCACCCCGGCGGCCGGCGCCGCGCCCCCGTAGAGCCCCTCGGCCGCCAACGGGGCCAGCTCCAGGAAGGGCGAGCCCGGATCGAGCAGCGTGTCCACCCGCTCCCTGGGCAGCAGCTTGCCGCGCGCCACATGCCGGGCGCGGGCCCTCTCACCTCCGCCGAGCCTGGCCGTGGCGAGCCGCTTGCGCAGCTCGTCGGCGAGCGCGTGATGCGCCGCCTCGTTGGCCTGCCAGGCCGCCGAGGCGGGATCCGCCGCGCTCGTCAGCACCGGTGCCTGCTGCATCGTGTCGAGCCCCCTTGCCCGTACCGCGCCGTTCCGATCGCCAACGCCACCGTGTTAATGAGCGTTAACGTGATCACAGGTTAACGAGCGCTAACCCGCCTGTCTAGAATGGCTGCTCATGAGCACCCATGCCGCCGCCCGCGTCGCGGCCCCCACCCGTCGCGAGCAGATCCTCCGGGAGGCCGCCCGGCTCTTCGCCGAGCGCGGCTTCCACGGCGTCGGCGTGGACGAGATAGGGGCCGCCGTCGGCATCAGCGGCCCCGGCCTCTACCGCCACTTCCCCGGCAAGGACGCGATGCTCGCCGAGCTCCTCGTCGGCATCAGCGAGCGGCTGCTGGCCGGCGGCGAGCTCCGGGTCTCCGAGGACGCCGCCTCCGGCGACGGGTCGCCCGAGGCCCTGCTGGACGCGCTCATCGAGGGCCACATCGACTTCGCCCTCGACGACCGCCCCCTGATCACCCTGCACGACCGGGAGCTGGACCGCCTGCGGGACACCGACCGCAAGCGGGTGCGCCGGCTCCAGCGGCAGTACGTCGAGGTCTGGGTCGCCGTCGTCCGCGACCTCTACCCGGAGCTGCCCGAACACGAGGCCCGCGCCGCCGTCCACGCGGTCTTCGGCCTGCTCAACTCCACCCCGCACCTGGGCCGGCCGGGCGCGCTGCCGGGGCGCGCCGAGACGGCGGCGCTGCTGCACCGGCTGGCCCGGGGCGCGTTCGCGGCGGCGGGGGACCGACAGGAGACCGGCCGGGACTGACCGGCCCCCGGACGGCCGGGACGCCGGGCACGCGTCACGGCACAATGGCCCCATGCCGATACCCAGCCGCGCCGCCCTCGTCGAACAGCTCGTCCGTACGCGCATCGCGGGGGACGTCGCCACCCCGCGCGACAACAACCTGGCCCACTACCGCAGCCTGGCCAACGGGGACCGGCACTACTGGCTGGGCCTGGAGCTGGGCGACCGGTGGCGCGACGAGCAGGACGTGCTGGCCGTGATGGCCGAGCGGTGCGGGGTCAGCGACGATCCGGAGCACCGGTTCGGCCAGGACACCATCGACCCCGAGCTGACCGTGGACGCCCTGGATCGGGCCGCCGCCCGGCTCCGCAAGGCCGTCGAGGGCGCCGAGCGGGTGCTCTTCGCCACCGGCCACCCCGGCGGCCTGCTCGACGTGCACCGCCGGACCGCGCAGGCGCTGCGGGCGGCCGGCTGCGAGATCGTCCGCATCCCGGGCGGTCTCATGGCCGACGAGGGCATGGTCTTCCAGTTCGCGGACGTCGCCGTCCAGGAGCGCGGCGCGACACTCTGGCACACCCACTCCCCGGCCCCCATGGCCGCCGTCCTCGACGGCCTGGAACGCGAGGGCCGCCCGCTGCCCGACCTCGTCGTCGCCGACCACGGCTGGGCCGGATGCGCCGCGCAGCGCGGCCTGGACGCCATCGGGTACGCGGACTGCAACGACCCCGCGCTGTTCCTCGGCGAGTCCGAGGGCACCCTCCAGGTGTGCGTCCCGCTGGACGACCACGTTGTGGACCCGCGCTTCTACGACCCGATGACGGACTACCTGCTGGACGCGGCGGGGCTGCTCTGAGGCTTCAGGGCCCCTCCTCCTCCGCCCGGGCCCGGCGCCGCGCCTCGCGCCCCGATGTGGGGTCCAGGTACACCCGTTTGATGGACGCGTACCGCTGCCGCAGCCGGCGCTCGGCCTCCTCGCACGCCGTCTCGACCTGTTCGGCGGTGACGGTGTCGCGGAAGTCGACCTTCGCGGCGACCAGGATCTCGTCCGGTCCCTGGATGAGCGTGGTCAGCTCCAGTACGGAGATGAGGTGGTCGACGCCGAGCAGCTCCTCCCGGATGCCGTCCCGCATCGGCCGCGACACCGGCCGCCCGATCAGCAGCTGGATGTTGGACTTGCCGAGCACCCACGCCACGTACACCAGCAGCGCCCCGATCAGCAGTGAGGCGATGCCGTCCCACACCCCGGACCCGGTCAGCTGGCCGCCGAGCAGCCCGCCCGCCGCGAGCAGCAGGCCGAGCAGGGCCGCCGAGTCCTCCATCACGACGGCCTTGACGGCGGTGTCCGGGGTGCGCCGGAAGTAGTGCCGGGCGGGCGCGCCCAGTTCCTCGGCCTCCTGGCGGACCTGCTTGAGCCCGGTCCGCAGCGAGAAGCCCTCGAGGAGGAAGGCGACGACGAGCACGAGGTACGAGATCAGCGGCGAACCCAGGTCCTCGCCCGCGAGCAGGGTGTGCACCCCGTCGTAGATCGAGAAGACCGCGCCGCCGACGAACGTGGCGACGGAGGCCAGCAGCGCCCAGATGTACCGTTCGGGGCCGTACCCCAGCGGGTGGTCGTCGTCGGCCGGTTTCTCGCTGCGCTTGAGCGCGGTGAGCAGCAGGACCTCGGTGACGGTGTCGGCGACGGAGTGGGCCGCCTCGGAGAGCATCGCGCTCGATCCGCTGATCAGCCCGGCGACCGCCTTCGCCACGGCGATGCCGAGATTGGCCAGCGCCGCGACGACGACGGTGAACGTGGACCCCCCGCCACTGCTTTTCGCGTCAGTCATGCCGGTGAGTATGTCCGCGCGCGGCCCGCTCATGTCCGACGCGCGGCCGGTCACCGGGGGACCCGGACCACACCCTCCTGGATGACGGTGATCGCCAGGCGGCCGTCCTGGGTGTAGATGCGGGCCTGACCGAGGCCGCGCCCGCCGGACGCGGACGGCGACTCCTGGTCGTACAGCAGCCACTCGTCGGCCCGGAACGGCCGGTGGAACCACATCGCGTGGTCCAGGCTGGCCCCGACGACGTCCCCGACCGCCCAGCCGCCGCGCCCGTGGGCGAGGAGCACGGAGTCGAGCAGTGTCATGTCGGAGACGTACGTCGCCATGCAGACGTGCAGCAGCGGGTCGTCGGCCAGCTTGCCGTTGGTGCGGAACCACACCTGCGACCGGGGCTCGCGGGGCTCGCCCACCGTGCCGAACGGCGGCGCGTCCGCGTACCGCAGATCGACGGCGGCCCGCGCCTCGACCAGCCGGTCCACCATGCCCGGGTCGCTGAACCGGCCGGCGTAGCGGGGCAGCATCTCGGCGGCGGTGGGCAGCGTCTCCGGGTCGGGCGCAGGCGGCATGTCCGCCTGGTGCTCCAGGCCGTCCTCGTACGCCTGGAAGGACGCGGAGAGGTGGAAGACCGGCTGCCCGTGCTGGACGGCGACGACCCTGCGGGTGGTGAAGGAGCGGCCGTCGCGGATGCGGTCCACGGTGTAGACGATCGGCGCACCCGGGTCGCCCATGCGCAGGAAGTACGCGTGCAGCGAGTGGGCGGAACGGTCGGCGGGGACGGTGCGGCCCGCGGCGACGAGCGCCTGGGCCGCGACCTGTCCGCCGAAGACCCGGGGCACGACCGCCGAGCGGCTGGTGCCCCGGAAGATGTCCTGCTCGATCCGCTCCAGGTCGAGCAGATCGAGCAGGGAATCGAGTGCGGTGCTCATGGCTGTGTGGACGCGGTCCCTACAGGCCCATGGACTTGGCGATGATCGACTTCATGACCTCGCTGGTGCCGCCGTAGATGCGGTTGACGCGGTTGTCCGCGTACAGGCGGGCGATCGGGTACTCGTTCATGAAGCCGTAGCCGCCGTGCAGCTGGAGGCAGCGGTCGATCACGCGGTGCGCGACCTCGGTGCAGAACAGCTTCGCGGAGGCGGCCTCGGCGGCGGTCAGCTCACCGGCGTCCAGCGCCTCCAGCGCGCGGTCGGCGACGGCCTGGGCCGCGTCCACCTCGGCCTGGCAGGCGGCCAGCTCGAACTTGGTGTTCTGGAACGAGGCGACGGTCTTGCCGAAGACGGTGCGCTCCTGGACGTACTCCTTGGCGAACCGCACGGCGGCGGCGGCCTGGGCGTACGCGCCGAAGGCGATGCCCCAGCGCTCGGACGCCAGGTTGGTGCCGAGGTAGCCGAAGCCCTTGTTCTCCTCGCCGAGCAGGTCCTCGGCGGGCACCTTGACGTCCACGAACGCCAGCTCGGCGGTGTCGGAGACCTTCAGGCCCAGCTTGTCGAGCTTGCGGCCGATGGAGTAGCCCTCGGACTTGGTGTCCACGGCGAAGAGCGAGATCCCGAAGCGGCGGTCGTCCTCGCGCGGGGCGGAGGTGCGGGCGCAGACGATGACGCGGTCGGCGTGGACGCCACCGGTGATGAACGTCTTGGAGCCGTTGAGGACGTAGTGCGTGCCGTCCTCGGAGAGCTTCGCGGTGGTCTTCATGCCCGCCACGTCCGACCCGGTGCCCGGCTCGGTCATCGCGAGGGCCCACATCTCCTCGCCGGTGACGAACTTCGGCAGCCAGCGCTTCTTCTGCTCGTCGGTGGCGAGCATCTTGATGTACGGCAGGCCGAGCAGCGTGTGCACCCCGGAGCCGCCGAAGGAGACGCCGGCCCGGGCGGTCTCCTCGTAGATGACGGCCTCGTACTTGTGCGAGTCGATGCCCGCGCCGTCGTACTCCTCGTCCACGTTGATCCCGAAGACGCCCAGCTCACCGAGCTGCTTGTAGAACTCCCGAGGCGCCTGCCCGGCGGCGAACCACTCCTCGTACACGGGCACGACCTCGGCCGCGATGAAGGCCCGGATGGTCTCCCGGAACGCCTCGTGGTCCTCGTTGAATACCGTACGGCGCACGGGGTGCCTCCCTGGTCGGCTGCGTCTTCTGGGTCTACGTCTTCCGGAGCATGGCTAAGCGCTTGCTCAGCCATGGTTAAAAGTTACCCGGCGGTCATGGGGCTGTCCAGGGTGATGCGGAGCACGTGGGAGCGGGGTGGTGGCGACTGCCGGTCGATAGGGTGACGCGCGGTCCGCGCCTTCGGGCGGACGCGGACTACCCGCCCACGGAGGCGCAGGTGCTCGCGGCGATCGACGGGGGGCTCGCCCGGATCCGCGCGTTCGGCGCCGAGCTGGGGCGCGATGTCGGGGGGCGCCCCGATTACCTCGCCCTCCTGGCGCTGCGTGTCCTCGCGGCCGGGGACCGGGAGGCGTTCGACGCGGCGTTGGGCCGACTGCTGCTCTCGTACAGGTCGTTCGGCGAAGTCGGCGCACAGCCCCGTTCCCTTCTGCCGCTCCCACCCCTGGCGCTCGCCGCACTGGCGTACCGCCGCCGGGGCTGGACGCCTGCTGTGGACAGCGACTACCTTCCCCGCGCCGTGGTCACAGGCCGCGAGGCGATTCGACCCGCCACCCCCGGCCGGGCCGACATGGTCGCCGCTCTGCGCTCGGGAGCGGAACTCTTCGAGCGGCCGGGCGATTAGCGCGGGCGCGGTTGGCGCCCTCAGGTGGGGAATTCGCCGATCCAGGTGCGCTGGTGTAGGCCCTGGCCGGTGACAGGGAGCGTGCGCTTCTCGTGATGGATGCGGCACTCGGGTGTCGCCCACGGCAGTGGCGGCGCGGAGGATCGCCGATCCCCCTTGCGTGGCGTTCACCACGGCTTCCCAGGTTTCGATGGCTGAGCACGTGGGGTCGACTGTCGACCGGGCGCTGACGCATGTGCGGACGGAGTTCCACAGGGCGTCGAGCATATGTGGCGACTGCTCGATCGAGGAGATCTCCTCGATGGTCTCCTCGGTCAGGGCTTGTGCAAGCCTTCGTCGTCGGGTCCTGGCGCGCTATGGCGAGGGATGGTCACGGTCGCGAAGCTCCCTGATGTCGAACTGCCGAGGGCCGGGTCAGGGCATCAGGTGCAGCACTGCTTCGGCGTTTGCGATCATTCGTCCGATCTCGATGGGGGGATGCTCGAATTCCTCCATGGCAACGTCGTACGGCTCTACGCGATAGCGGTTTCCGTCCAGGCCGGTCGCCTCGATGAGCCACCGGTGCCCGGTGGGGGATGTGGAGTCCTCCGCGTCCACCCAGGTCGCCTCGTGGCGCAGGACTATGAGGTCTCCCAGGTAGGCGGTCAGGTCCGTGTGCAGGGTGATCCAGTCCGACTGCTCGAACTCCGCCAGCGGAAGGCGGTCCACGTAGTTCTGGAGACCTGGCAGGAGATTAAGAGGGTCTTCCGTGTACCGCTGCTCGCTCAGGCCCAGCATCTCGGCGAGGCCCACGGCGTGACGGTGCATGCCGGCGGCCCACTCGGAGGCGTATGAGGATTCCGGCATTTCTTCGCCGCGCATTCGATCGGGTCCTGCCTGTGACGTCGATGGAGGGTCATGTGCTATTCGAGTGGGCTTGGGCTAGTTCCTCTTGGGCGCCTCGCCGTACTCGAGAAAGATGATTCTTGCCTCGGTCAAGTAGGCTCGGAGCTCATCGGACGGGCCGGCGTGCGTGAACGACCACCGAGGATCGTATCGGGGGTCGGCTCGTCTAAGGGCCAGGTCTTTATGTATCTGCTCACGGATGTGCTTGCTCAAAGGTACCTGGTTCTTGACCGCCTGACGTGTGCCGTCCTTGAGTGTGATGGTTCGGTACGGTCCGTACGTCTTCACCTCGACGGCGACCGTGCGCCCATCGGGAAGGTCGACGGGGACATCCACTTTTCGTCCGCCGGTGGCAGTCACGGGGTAGCGAGCATGGGAATTCGTCGGGACGGGATAGTGGCGTTCCGGGCCCCCGCCCCACAGTTGCCGGTGGAATTCCTCGCCGCGCTCCCAACGGTCGCGCGTGCGTGCGGTATTGCGTACATCTCTGAGAGTGAGTGGGCCCTCCGAAGGCAGGAGCGCGGGTCTCGGAGGCTCCTGTTCGCCTTGCGAATGAGTTTCCCCGGCCGAGTGATCGTGGGGTGGCCGCTCGTCGCTGTCAGCCGACCCGGCGTCCTCGCCCTGCTCCGGTCCCTGTTCCGGTTCGTGTGGTGGCGGACCGTCGGGACGCTCCTCGACCCGAACGGTGTCGTCGGCCGGGTGCTCATGGTGCGGGGTCCCCGGCCCACCGTGGCGGGCACCGTTGTTCACGGGGTGCGGTGGGAGTTCGGGGAGGTGACTGCCACCCGTGCGCTCCCCGCCGCCCGCGTGGTGCGGTGTCGCGCCCGATGATCTCCCCGCCCCGACGAGCGCCTCCTCCGGCGAGGCCGAAGCCCGTACCCCCGCCCCCTCCTGCCGGGCCGCCGAGTTGTGCTGGAGGAGGGTGCCGTCCTCGCGCAGGAGGTTGCCGTGGCCGTCCAGGTAGACCGTGTTGCCGGCCTCGTCCGTGCCCCTGAGCACGTTCTCCGGCAGGGCCGTCGTACCCTCCGGGAGTTTGAGGGTGCCCTCCGGGATGCGGAGGGAGCCCGCTGGGGGCTGTACTCCCTCCGGGAGGCGGACCACGCCGTCGCCCAGGGCTATGGCGCCCGGGGGGATCTCCGCGCCCGCCGGGAGTTTGAAGGAGTTGGCCGGGACCTCGAACGCGCCCTCCGGGACCGCCGCGCCCTCCGGCAGGTGCAGGGTGCCGTCGGGGAGTTTGAACGCGCCCTCCGGGAGGGTGATCGCGCCCTCGGGAAGGGCGGGTATCTCGAACTTCCCCAGGCCCTTGAGCGCAGCCAGGCCCTCGCCGATCTTCGTCAGGCCCATGCCCGCGCCCGTGAAGACGTACGTCATCGGGTCGACGAACCGGCCCACCTTGCCCGCCGTGGACAGGGCCTTCGCCGCGAGGGCCGCCTTTCCGGCGCCGGAGGCCGCGCCGCCCGTGCCACCGGTGAACACCGTCGTGACGACGTTGAACGACACCGCGCCCAGCGCCCGGGACGGGTTCTCGCTCCACTGGTCCCAGGCCAGCAGTGCCTTGCCGGTCTGCTTCATCGCCGTGCGGGACTCACGCAGGGAGGATGGGAGCTTGTCGTCCGGCAGGCCCCAGTACAGGCCGGCCAGTGGCGTGCCGGAGACCGCCAGGCCGGTGGCGAGCTTGCCCAGGCCCGACCACGCCTGCTTGGCGGAGTCCCAGCCGTCGGTGCCGACCAGGGTGCCCAGGCCCTTGATCGTGCCCCAGACGCCGTCGACGAAGAACCCCTTGGCGAAGTCCCAGGCGTGTTCGTGGAGCTGCCACCAGGGCACCGACTCCTCGACCGGGTCGCCCCAGGGCAGGCCCTCCGCGTGCTTCAGCGCCTCGGCGTCGTAGCCGTACGTGTGGGCCTTGCCCGAGCCGTCGTCGGCCCTCAGGGGCGCGCCGTCCACCAGCGCGACGATCTTGTTGTAACAGGCCCGTTCCACCGCCTGGAAGGCCGCCCAGGTCTCCGCGATCTCCTCGCGGCGCCGGTTGTTCTCGCCGACGAGGTCGCCGTCCTCGCGCCACTTGTCGTCGGCGGCGGCCTTCACCCGGAACGCCCCGGCGTCGCGCTTGAGCTGCTTCAGCTTCTCGATCAGCGGTTCGGCGTCCTGAGAGTACGTGCTCAGCGCGGAGGTGATCGTGGCCAGGTCCGACTTGAGGGAGATCCCGCGGTCCGCCACCGGCCGGGTCGTGGCGAACAGCTGGTCCGCTTCGGGCGCCCGGTAGAACGCCTGGAGGCCGCCGAAGCTGCTGTGCACGTCGCCGGCGGACGTCTCGATGGCCTCGCCGCCCTTGGTCAGTGCGGACACCTGGACGTCGAGCAGGGCCAGGTCGCCGGTGAAGACCGGGATGCCTTCGAGGGTGATCGGCTCGTCGTCGCTCACCTGCCCTCCCCGATGTCCTTCAGCACGTCGAGGCGGAGAGCCCTGGCCGCGTCCTGGGCCCTCTTGGCGTTGTCCAGGTCACCCTCGACGTACTCGTTCGTCGCCGTGACCGCGCCCAGGACAGCCGCCTCGATGCGCTCCGCCATCGCGGCCAGCTGCGGCTGCCGGCAGCGCAGGTACTCGCCCAGGGCGGCGGCGACCGGACCCAGCGTCGGTGCCGTGAGGTGCGGCTGCCCCGGAGCAACCGGGCCTTGCAGCGGTGTCTCGCGGGCCATCGTGCCGGGCACCGCCGTGCCCGCCGCCCGGGCCGCCTTCTCCAGGGCGGCCAGCATCGCGTCCTGTGCCTTCGCCAGCTCGCCGGCGTGACCGCCCACGAGCCGCAACTGCCCCTGCACGCCCTGCGGTCTGATGTCCCAAGCCGTCACCGGCCGCCCCGGAGTCGTGACCGTCAGCCGATGTTGTCGACGGCCGCCTTCGCGCGGGCCAGGGTCTGGTGGGCCGTGCCGTCGTTCTTCTCCAGCGTGGAGCGGAGGAGGTGGATGATGTTCTTGACCTCCTGGGACGTCGCCTGCCAGCGGAGTTCCTTGCCGTGGTACTCGTCTGCCACGCCGTCCGCCGCGAAGTCGCTCATCGCTGCCTTGACCTGGCCGTCCCGGGCCGTGATGACCAGTTCGAGCTGGGCGATCACCGTCTGGAGGTTGCCCTGCACCTCGGTCGATGCGCCGGTGTCGTACGAGCGCCGGTCCGTGTTGCCGCCGTTTCCCGCCATGACTCTTTGTCTCCCCGTCAGGAATGTGTGCGGATGCGTCGAAAGTGCCGGTCGTGCCGGCTCAGCGGGCGCCGAAGCGGGCCGCGTCGAAGTTGGCCGAAGCCATCTGCGTACGCGCGTTCTCGCCCTGCTCCTGCTCGCCCGAGCCGAAGGCCGCGTCCATGCCCTGCTGCCCGCCCAGGATGCCGGAGAGCGAGGCGTTCAGCGCCGCCGTGATCTCGTCGGAGCGGTTCTTGAAGTCGTCGAACGCGATCTTGCCCGCGCCGTTGAACTTGCCCTCCAGCGGCTCCGCCGCCGCGATCAACTGCCGGATCAGCGTGCCCAGATCGGTGCTGGAGCCCTGCGAGTGCTTGAGCAGCGTCGACAGGACCGTGGACCCCATGTCGAACTTCATCGGCTTCCCCCATGCGTCGAGCCTCGAACGGATGTGTTCGTTCCAGCCTCATGTCTATCAATCCGCGCGTCGCTACTGCAATCTGCAATCGGCCATATCGTCACCGTGAGGGGACGAGTGGGCCGGTGACCCCTTCGGCCGCGCTTTGCGAAGGGGTACGTCAGTGCGGTACGTACACCGTCTGCGTCAGCCGGTTCGGGCGCCCGCGCTGGATGAAGACCCCCCGGCCCGGCGCCTGTTGGGCCGCGTACACGCCGGGGAAGAGCTGGCCCTCGCTGCGGTCCCCGGACATCACCAGCGCCGAGGCCCCCGACTCCCGCAGGCTCTGCACCACCGGCTCGTACATCCCGCGCGCCGCCCCCGCCACGCGCCGCGACAGGACGAAGTGCAGGCCGATGTCCACGGCGGAGGGGATGTACGGGAGGAACGCGGCCAGCGGCGACTGGCCCGCCGTCGTCAGCACGTCGTAGTCGTCCACCAGGACCACGATGCGCGGGCCCTTGCCCCAGCTGCCCGGCTCCAGGTCCTCCAGGCGGGCGTTCTCGTCCGGCAGCCGCTTCTCCAGCTCGGCGGCGATCGCGGCCGAGAGGCCCGTGCAGAGCTTGGAGTTGTACGCGTAACCGCCGTTCAGCTCCTCCGGGACCACCCCGCGCAGCGAGCGCCGGGGGTCCATCACCGCGAAGACGAGGTCGTCCTCGCCGTAGCGGTCGGCGAGCCCCTGGGCGACCGCGCGCAGCAGGTTCGTCTTGCCGCACTCGCTGTCCCCGAGCACCAGCAGGTGCTGGTCGTGGCCGAACAGGTCCAGCAGCACGGGCGCCAGGGCCGACTGGTCGAGGCCCAGCGGCACCCGCTCCGGCTCCGCCGCCCGGCCGGGCAGCAGGTGCGGTTCGAGCAGATGCGGCAGCACCCGTACCGGCTGGGCGACCTCGCCGTGCCAGGTGGCCCGGACCGTGCGCGCGGCGCGCTCCAGGACCGCGCCCAGCTCCGCCGTCTCCACGGCCCCGTCCGTGCGGGGCAGGGCGACCTGGGCGAAGAGCTTCCCGTCGGTGAGGACGCGGCCCGGCTCGTCGGGGGAGAGGGTCTCGGCGAGCTTGCGGTCGATGCTCGACTCGCCCGGGTCGTTGAGCCGCAGCTCCACGCGGGTGCCGAAGTTGGACTGGATCGCGATGCGCACGTCGTTCCACCGGAGCATCCCGGCGACGACGTGGATGCCGTAGCCGCCGCCCCGCTTGAGGATGTCCGCGACCGCGTCGTCCAGCTCGTCGAAGTCGTCGCGCAGCGCGCCGAACCCGTCGATGACGAGGACGATCTCGGCGGACGCCAGCCGCGGCAGGCGGCCCGCCGCGTGCAGGGCGCGCAGCTGCTCGACGGAGTCGATGCCGTGCTCGCGGAACAGCTCCTCGCGCAGGGTGAGCATCGCGCGCACCTCCTCGACCGTGCGCGCGGCCCGCTCCCGGTCGGCGCGGCCGGCGACGCCGCCGACGTGCGGCAGCCCGGCGAGTGCCTGGAGGCCGCCGCCGACCAGGTCGAGGCCGTAGACGCCGACCTCCTGCGGGGTGTGCGTGAGGGCCAGCGAGAGGACCAGGGTGCGCAGCAGCGTCGTCTTGCCGGACTGCGGGCCGCCGATGACCGCCGCGTGCCCGCCGGCCACCGTGAGGTCCAGGAGCCACTGCCCCTGCCACTGCTTGGCCGGGTCGTCCAGCAGCCCGAGCGGCACCAGGAGCGGGCCGCGCTGCCGGGTGCCCGGCCTACCCGTGTCCGGGCGCACCCCGGTCAGCCGCATCCCGCGCGGTCCGGCGTCCAGCGGTCCGGCGACGGCATCGAGGGTGATCGCCGGGGGCAGCGGGGGCAGCCAGATGCTGCGCACCCCGGGCGCGGCGCCGGTCAGCTGGTCCACCATCACCGCGAGTTCGGTCGGCCCGGTCTCGCGGCGGCGGGCCGACGGCTCGCGGTCCTGCGGGGCGCTCTCCGGCCCGGCGAGGGTGTTGTACGCCTCGTAGGGGAGGGCGAGGGGCCCGGTCTCCTCCTCGTCGGCGGTCCGGACGGGACCCCGGTACGCGCCGGAGACGTAACCCGCCTTGAAGCGCGTGTAGTGGCTGGTGTCCACCTTGAGGAAGCCGAAGCCGGGCAGCGGCGGGAGGTGGAAGGCGTCGGTGGTGTCCAGGACCATCCGCGACTCGTCGGCGGAGAAGGTGCGCAGGCCGAGGCGGTACGAGAGGTAGGTCTCCAGGCCCTTGAGCTTGCCGCTCTCGATGCGCTGGCTGGACAGCAGCAGGTGCACGCCGATGGAGCGGCCGATCCGGCCGATGGACAGGAACAGGTCGATGAAGTCCGGTTTGGCGGTGAGCAGTTCGCCGAACTCGTCGATCACCACGAACAGGTGCGGCAGCGGCTCCAGGTCCGGCCGCTTCCGCGCGCGCAGCGCGGCGTAGTCCCCGATGTCGGCGACGTTGCCCGCGTCCTTCAGCGCCTGCTGGCGGCGTTTGACCTCGCCGGCCAGCGAGGAGTGGACGCGCTCGACGAGACCCGCCTGGTTCTCCAGGTTGGTGATGACCCCCGCCACGTGCGGCAGGTCCGCGAACGGGGCGAAGGTGGCGCCGCCCTTGTAGTCGACCAGGACGAGCGCCAGGTCCTCCGGCGGATGCGTGGCCGCCAGGCCGAGGACCAGGGTGCGCAGCAGCTCCGACTTGCCGGAGCCCGTCGCGCCCACGCACAACCCGTGCGGGCCCATGCCCAGCTCGGAGGACTCCTTGAGGTCCAGGAGCACCGGCTCGCGCGCGTCGCTGATCCCGATCGGCACCCGCAGGAAGGCCCGTTCGCCGCGCGGCGCCCACAGCCGGTCCAGGTCCAGCGCCGCCACGTCCTGGATGCCCAGCATCGCGGCGAACTCGACCGGACCGGCCAGCGGCGCGTCGGCCAGGGACTCGGCGGACAGCCGCAGCGGCGCGATCATCCGGGCCAGGCCCTCCGCGAAGTCCACCCCGACCTCGTCCACCGTGCCGTGCGACTCGACGGTCTCCGCCCCGCGCAGGTCCTCCACGACCACGTCGGCGCCGTCCACGGTGAGGCGCACGTTGACGTGGTCCGGCTCCTGGACCCGCCGGTCGAGCAGGTGCACCACGGTCACGCCCATGTCGCGCAGCCCGACCGCGTCGTCGGGGCGCGGCAGGTCCACGGCGTCCTCGCCGTGCCCGTCGACCACCACGAGCAGCCGGGAGTTCATCGCGAGCGCGTCCCGCCCGGCCAGGCCCCGGCGCACCTCGGCCGCGTAGGAGGCGCGGCGGCGCAGCTCGGGCCCGAGGAGGCGGGCCAGCCGGTCGGCGGAGGGCGCGATGCGCCGGGCGGCCACCGGGCCGTCGGACTGCTCGGGGTCGAGCAGATGCGGCAGCCACTTGGCCCATTCCCAGGCGGCCATGCGCTCACCGGACGCGGCGACCGCGATCGCCACGTCGTCCGGCGCGTGCAGGGCCGCCGCCTGGACGAGCAGGGCGCGCACCACCCGCAGGCCGTCCTCGCGGGGGCCGACCACGCTGACGTTCCCGGCCCGGTCGAGCGGGACGGTCAGGGGGAGCTCGGTGCCGTTGCGGAACCGCTTCACCACGGCCGACGCCTCGTTGAGCATGAAGAGGTCGGGCGGGGTGAGGACGGACGAGCCCTGCTCGCCGATCCGGAGGTCCCGCAGCGGCATCTCGCCCGTGCCGGCCCGTATCCGCAGGAAGTCGTCGTCGGCCCTGCGCCGCTCCCAGAGCCGGGCCGGGTCGCGCACGATGTCGTAGAGGGCGTACGGGGACGGGTTCAGCACGTCCGCCTGCTCGCGCCGGGCCCGCTCCTCCGCCGACAACTCCTCGCGCAGGTCCTCCACATAGGCGAGATACGCCTCGCGCTGGGTGCGCCGGGTCCGCTGCGCCTTGCCGCGCTGGGAGAGCAGCAGCACCGCCGAGCCGATGACCGTGACGACGAGGATGATCGCGCCGAGCCCGGCGAACTGGCTGTTGCGGACCACCGTCATCATCACCACGGACGACATGACCCCGGCGACCGGCAGCAGCGACATCGCGATGTTCCCGGACTTGCCCTCGGGCAGGTTCGGCGGCGCCTCGATGGTGCGCGGCTCGGAAGCGGCCGGCGGGCGCGTCGTGCGGGCGGGGCGGTGGATCAGGCGGGTGCTCATCGGCTCCGTCCGGGGATCTCGGCCGGGTGGGCGTGGGGGTACGGGCACGGTGCCGCGCGGCGGGCGGGAGGGGCGGGACAGGCCCTCGGCACCGGGATCACCGGCGCTTCTGGGACAGCTCGAAGACCTCGGCGGCGAGGCGGGTGGCGGCCAGCCGGGCCGGGCGGGAGAGCAGTTCGGTGCGCAGCGGTCCGCCGGCCGCCAGGTGCCGGTCGTACGGCAGGACGTGGACGCGGGCGCCGGTCGTCGCGAGGCGTTCGGCCGCCGCGTCGGCGTCGACGCCGAGGCGCGGGGTCGTCACGGAGAGCGCGACGACGGTCCCCTCGATGACGTGCCGGGGGAGTGCCCGGAGCCATTGCAGCACGGCGTACGTGCTGGTCACGCCGTCGAGCGTGGCGGGGGCCGCGAGCACCCGGGCCTGCGAGGCGGACAGGGCGACCCGGGCGACCTCGGCGGGCAGCGTCTCGCAGTCCACCACGGTCACCCCGAAGTAGCGGCGCAGGGCGACCATCACCCGTTCGTACGTGACGGTGTCGACCATGGCCCCGATCCGGCCCTGGCTGCCGGGCAGCAGCCAGGCGTTGTCCGGGAGCTGGACGAGATAGCCGGTGACGTCGAGCAGCGACATCTGCGGCGCGGCGATGTCCGCCAGGTCCGCCGTGGTCCAGCGCAGCGCGCCGGCGCCCAGCCGCAACGGCAGCGACCCCAGCGCCGGGTCGGCCTCCACCAGGAGGACCGGGTCCTGCCGGTAGTGCGCGTACGTGGTGCCGAGCAGCGCGGTCACCGTCGTCTTGCCGGCGCCGCCCCGGATGGACGTGACCGCGATCTGCCGCCCCGTCGTCACCGGCTGCTGGAGCACCTCGGCGGTACGGGTGAGCGCGGCGACCTCCCGGGCGGCGGACCCGGAGACGATACGGCGCACGGCGCGCGCGGCCCGTACGGCGACGGGCTCGCCCCGCACCGGCCGCCGCGCCACGGCGGCCATCGCCTCGTCGAGGACGGGGAGCGAGTCGGGGGTGGGCGGAGGCGTGGGCGACCCGGGCCAGGCGCGGGCGGCGGGGGGTTGCGCCTCCGGTTCCGGCCGTGCGGGCGGGACCGCGGGGCGCGGGGCCTCCGGGGCCGCCGGGGTCCCGGAATCGCCGGTCCCGGCCGGGCCGGGCCCCTTCAGGTCACGCAGGAGGTCGCCCTGCCAGTGGTGGTCCGCGTTCGGCATGTCTGCCCTTCTTCGCCGCTTCGATGCCCCGCCGGGCCCGCGTCGGTGGTCTCGGAGTCGTCAGAACTTGTTCAGCAGCTGCCCGTAGACGCCGAACACCCCGACCGCGAGCGGGAAGAGTCCCACGACGCCGATGGACTCGACGAGGTCGGCGGTCCGCCGCAGCCGCACCCGTACGTGCTCCGGGGGCTCCGCCACCAGCGCGAGCAGGGGCAGCAGCGCGGCCGCGCACAGGACCGCGACGGGCCCCGCGCCCCCGGAGTGGTCCAGCCACAGCACCACCAGCCGCACCGCCACGACCGCGGCGGCGGCGAACAGCGCCACCACCTCCGCCACCAGCGGGAACGCCCGCGCCCGGGACAGCAGCACCACCGCCACCAGGCACGGCAGCAGCACCGTCCACACCGTCGGCGGGTCCGCCGTGGTCAGGAGCCAGCCCCCGGCGGCGGCCGACACCGCCGTGACGAGCGTCGCCAGGGCGAGGCCCCGGTGCGTGGCGGCCAGCGCGTTGCCCACGTCGTGGCGGCTGACCGAAGTGCCTCCCGAGCGACGGTCGTCCAGCCCCGTGAGGCCCGACGCCATCAGGGCGAGCCGGGGGAGCAGGCCGAGCAGGACCACGGAGAACACGGCCATCACGGCGCCGAGCCGGGCCCGGTCCTCCGCCACGGCGGCGACGACCTCCCAGACCCCCGTCACCACGGCCGTGGCCAGCGCGCCGATCAGCCCGCCCCGGCCCAGCGGCGAGAGCAGCCCGAGCAGCACCAGCGACAGCGCGACCGCCCCGGCCACGGCCGCCAGCCGCAGCGCACCGGACCAGTCGTGGGCGTCCGCTGCCGTCCACGCCGTGAGGACGCCGAGACCGGCCGAGACGAGGAGCAGCGCGGTCGCCAGCGAGCGGTTGCCCCGGCCGAGCCGGGCGGCCAGCGCACCGGCCACCAGCAGCAGGACCGTGACGCCCGCCAGCGCCCCGGCCAGGGCGCCCAGCGGGAACTCGCGGCGGGCGAGCAGCGCGGCGATCACCGCGAAGACCACGGTCGCCGCACCCGCGCCGGCCCGGCGGGCGGCCGGGCGCCACCGCCAGGTCTGGAGGTCCAGGCTGTCGGCCACCTGGTCCGTGACGTCGTGGACCACCGGGGCCGGCGGGGCCGCGTGGATGCGGACCAGCCTGAGCACGGCACCGTCACCGATGCCCGCCGAGGCCAGGGTGGCGTCGTGCGGCAGCGCCGAGCCGTCGGCGGTGAGCAGCTGCCTGGTCAGCGGGCGGGACGCGGCCCGGTCGTCCAGCAGCCGGAGAATGTCCGGAAGGAGCTGCCCGACCGGGGTGTCGGACGGCAGGACGAGATCCGCGCGGCGCCGCTCGCCGACCAGGGTCACCCGGCTCATTTCCGCTCGGGGAGCCGTTGCGGTACTCACTGACGAAAACCAATCATCGCGACGTCCAGGAATGTAGGGGCCAACCGGTCAGCGGTTGTACTGCTGGTACTGCCGCTGCTGCTTCTCCTGCTCGGCCTTCTGCTTGTCCAGGGTGTGCTGGAGGAAGGACCAGCCGACGCAGCCCGCGCACAGCACGGCGGTGATCGCGATGCCCGCGAACACCTTGCCCAGGCGCTCGTCGGCCGTCCGCCGGGCACGGCCGGTGCCGAACAGGAGCGCGTCGCGCATCCGCCGGCGGCGTACTCCCACCGACTCCAGCAGCTGACTGTCGTAATCCCGTGCCATGCGACCCCCCTTTGCCACTGCAACATAAGCCATGGGGCGCTGAGGGGGACACCTCAGGGTGGCCGGATCAGGGGGCGCCGGGCGGGCGCGGGGGGATTCATCCGTTCCGGTGGGTGAGTGGACGAAACGTACACTTCAGTCCGGCCCCGCGGCCGCCTAGCGTCGCTTCGGCAGACGCGCCGGAGGACCCCGGCCCCGCACCCGATGGAAAGGGCACCACCCACCATGAGCAGCAACGACGCGCCGCGCGGTCCCATCGACTCCTCGCGCATCCCGCGGTACGCCGGGCCCGCGACGTTCGCCCGGCTGCCCCGCCTGGACGAAGTCGGCACGGCGGACGTGGCCGTCGTCGGGGTGCCGTTCGACTCGGGTGTCTCCTACCGGCCCGGCGCCCGCTTCGGCGGCAACGCGATCCGTGAGGCGTCGCGCCTGCTGCGCCCCTACAACCCGGCGCAGGACGCCTCGCCGTTCGCCCTGGCGCAGGTCGCCGACGCGGGGGACATCGCGGCCAACCCGTTCCACATCGAGGAGGCCGTGGAGACCGTCGAGGCGGCGGCCGACGAGCTGCTGTCCACGGGCGCCCGGCTGATGACGCTCGGCGGCGACCACACCATCGCGCTGCCGCTGCTGCGGTCCGTCGCCAAGAAGCACGGCCCGGTCGCGCTGCTCCACTTCGACGCCCACCTGGACACCTGGGACACCTACTTCGGCGCCGCCTACACCCACGGCACGCCGTTCCGCCGGGCCGTCGAGGAGGGCATCCTCGACACCTCGGCGCTCTCCCACGTCGGCACCCGCGGCCCGCTCTACGGCAAGCAGGACCTCACCGACGACGCCAAGATGGGCTTCGGGATCGTCACCTCGGCCGACGTGATGCGGCGCGGCGTGGACGAGATCGCCGACCAGCTGCGCCAGCGCATCGGCGACCGGCCGCTGTACATCTCCATCGACATCGACGTGCTGGACCCGGCGCACGCCCCCGGCACCGGCACGCCCGAGGCCGGCGGCCTCACCTCCCGCGAGCTGCTGGAGATCGTGCGCGGCCTGTCCTCCTGCCACCTCGTCTCCGCCGACCTGGTCGAGGTCGCCCCCGCGTACGATCACGCGGAGATCACCTCCGTCGCCGCCTCGCACACCGCGTACGAGCTGACGACGATCATGACCCGCCAGATCGCGGAGGCCCGGCAGCGTTGAGTCACGACCACCACGACGAGCGGCCCGGGCTCACCCCGGCGCAGATCGAGGCCGCGCTGACCCCCCCGCCCGGGCGGACCGGCGGCGACCTCGTCGTCGAGACGCTGCGCGGGCTCGGCGCGACCACGGTCTTCGGGCTGCCCGGACAGCACGCGCTCGCGATGTTCGACGCGCTGCGCCGCTCGTCGCTGGAGTACGTGGGACTGCGCGTCGAGAACAACGCGGGCTTCGCGGCCGACGCCTACGGGCGGATCGCCGGCGAGGTCGCCCCGCTGTTCCTGTCGACCGGGCCCGGCGCGCTGACCTCGCTCGCCGCGCTCCAGGAGGCGGCGGCCGCCTCCGCGCCGGTCCTCGCGGTCTCCAGCCAGATCCCGGTCCGGGGTCTGGGCGGCGGGCGCCAGGGCCATCTGCACGAGCTGCGCGACCAGCAGGCGTCCTTCCGGGACGTCGTGAAGTCCGTCCACACCGTGCGCGCCGCCTCCCAGATCCCGTCCGCGGTCGCCGCCGCGTGGGAGTCCGCGCTGACGGCCCCGCACGGCCCCGTCTGGGTCGAGATCCCGCAGGACGTGCTGGACGCGGAGACCGCGCTGCCCGTCGTCCTCGCCCCGGACGCCACCCCGCGCGAGCTCCACGCCCGGCCCGAACTCGTCGCGGTCGCCGCGCACCTCCTGTCGCACGCGGAGCGCCCGGCGATCGTCGCGGGCGGCGGAGTCGTCCGGTCGGACGCGTCCGGGAAGCTGCGGGCGCTGGCCGAGAAGCTCGACGCCCCGGTCGTCACGACGTACGGCGGGAAGGGCGCCTTCCCCTGGGTCCACCCGCTCTCGCTCCAGTCGTGGGTGGAGGACCGGCACGTCACCGACTTCCTGGAGGACGCCGACGTCCTCCTCGTCGTCGGCTCCGGACTCGGCGAACTCTCCTCCAACTACTACACGTTCGCCCCGCGCGGCCGGGTGATCCAGATCGAGGCGGACGCCGGCAAGCTGGAGGCCAACCTCCCCGCCCTCGGCATCCACGCGGACGCCCGCGACGCGCTCGCCGACCTCGTCGACGCGGTCGCCCCGCGCGAGGACCCGGCCGCCGCCGACCGGGCCGCCGGGGTCCTCGCCCGGGTCCGGGACCGGATCACCGGCCAGGGCCGGGAGCTGGAACAGGACCTCCTCGCGGCGATCCGGACCGCCCTGCCCGACGCCTCGCCCAGCTTCTGGGACATGACGGTCCTCGGCTACTGGGCCTGGGCCGCGTTCGACGCCCGCCGCCCCAACACCATGCACTCCGCCCAGGGCGCGGGCGGCCTCGGCTACGCGTTCCCGGCGGCGCTCGGCGCGGCGGTGGCCGACCCTACCCGGCCGGTCCTCGCGGTCTCCGGCGACGGCGGCGCGATGTACTCCGTCGCCGAACTGGCCACCGCCCGGCAGTACGGCCTGCCGGTGACCTGGCTGATCGTGGACGACGGCGGTTACGGCATCCTGCGCGAGTACCTGACCGGTGCCGCCGGCGGGACCATCGGTACGGAGCTGGCCCGCCCGGACTTCACGGCCCTCGCCGCGTCCTTCGGCGTCCCCGCCGTCCGTACCAGCCCCGAGACGCTCGCCGCGGACCTGGCCGAGGCGTTCGGACGGCCGGGACCCTCGGTGGTCGTACTCCCGGCCCGCCTGAGGATGTTCGAGCCGACGCACGTGTAACGGGCCCCCGACGGACCCTGTGGCGCGTACAACCTTCCGGCCCTCCGCGAGTCATCTCTTGCGGGCGTGCCGGGGGGCCGCCCGCAGGAACCTTCCAGGGGGAACGCACCATGACCATGTCCCGTACCACCGGGCGCACCCGTGCCGCGCTCTGCGCCGCCGTCGCCGCCGGGGTCCTCGCGCCCGTCGCCCTCGCCGCGGCGCCCGCGTCCGCCGCGACCGCGCAGGTGAGCTGCACCTCCAAGCGGGCCGGGCTCGCCGCCCAGCTGACGAAGGACATCACCGCCGCGCTCAAGGGCCGCAAGTCCACCGTCGCGCTCGCGCTCTACGACCGGTCCACCAACACCACGTGCACGCTGCGCGCGACGAGCAAGTACGACTCCGCGAGCGTCGTGAAGGCGACCGTGCTGGCCACGCTCCTGTGGGACAACGCCAAGCACAACCGCTACCTCACCCAGCGCGAGATCGACCTCAGCACCAAGATGATCACCAAGTCCGACAACGACGCGACCACCAGCCTGTGGAAGCAGCTCGGCGTCAGCAAGGTCAACGCCTTCCTCAAGGCGGCCGGGATGACCCACACCGTGCCCGGTTCCGGCGGCTACTGGGGCCTGACCCAGATCACCGCCCAGGACGAGCAGCGGCTGCTGACCCTGCTCACCTCGAAGAACTCCGTGCTCACCGACAGCGCCCGCTCCTACGAGCTGGGGCTGATGAAGAAGGTCGTCTCCTCGCAGCGCTGGGGCACCCCGGCCGGCGCCGTGACCGGGACCACCGTCCAGGTCAAGAACGGCTGGCTGTCGCGCGCCACGCACGGCTGGCGGGTCCACAGCATCGGCGCCTTCACGGGCAACGGCCACGACTACGGGCTGACCGTGCTCACCCAGGACAACAAGACGATGAACGACGGCATCAACACCATCCAGGCCGTCGCCCGGGTCGTCCACAAGGACCTCAACCCGCGCATCATGCACCGCAGGGTCGTCTCCGTCCCCGCCGCCCCGCAGGAAGCCGTCCCGCCGGTCCCGGAGGCGCCCGCCGGCCGGATGCTCACCGCCAAGCCGCGGTAGCGGGGGAACCGGGGGCCTCTCGCCCCGGCCCGGGCCCGCCTCCTACCGGGCCCGGGCCGGGGCGCAGGAACGCGAGAGCCGCGCCCCTGCGCGGCCCGGGCCGCCGGCGGATCGCGATCGGCAGGGCTGCACGCGGCTCTTCCGGGTACGCGGCGTCTCAAGGAGCGTCGGGTCCGGATCACCGACTGGCGTAAGCCCCCCAACGCAGTAGGAGAGGGAATGAGGCTTCGCGAATCTGCTCAGGCCACCGCTTCCCGGCTTCACGCCGAGGTGCTCAGCGGCCGGTACCGCCTGGACGAGTCCCTCGGTTCGGGCGGTGCGGCGGACGTCTACCGGGGCTTCGACCTGAGGATGAGACGACCCGTGGCCGTCAAGGTCTTCCGGCCCGACACCTGCCTCGACGCCGAGGAGAGCTGGCGGGCCGAAGCGGAGATCCTGGCCCGGCTGCACCACCCCGGCCTGGTCACCGCCTTCGACGCCGGGCACCACGACGGACGCGCCTTCCTGGTCATGCAGCTGGTCGAGGGCACCACGCTGAAGAACCACATCGCCGGGGGGCCGCTGTCCCCCGACGCCGCCGCGGCACTCGGAGCCAGCCTCGCCCAGGCGCTGGCTCACGCACACGAGGCAGGCATCGTCCACCGCGACGTCAAGCCGTCCAACATCCTCCTGGATTCCGCTCGCCGCCCGTACCTGGCCGACTTCGGCATATCCAGGCCCCTGGACGCCACGACCCGGACAGCGCCCGACACACTCGTGGGCACCGCCGCCTACCTGTCCCCCGAGCAGGTGCTCGGCCGGCCCGTGGGGCGGCCCGCCGACATCTACGCCCTCGGCCTGGTGCTCCTCGAATGCCTCACGGGCCGCCTGGAGTACGGCGGCGGCCCCGTCGAAGCCGCGATCGCACGGCTGCACCGCCCACCCGTTCTGCCGCTCGACGCGCCGGAGGGGTTCCGCGCTCTGCTCGGCCGGATGACGGCCCAGGAGGACGAGGCCCGCCCGACGGCCCGCGACTGCGCCCGCGCCCTGACGGAACTGGCCGTGCCGGGCGCGGAGGCCGCTGAGCTGTTCGGCGGTCCCCGCTTCCCGGCGGAGCCGGCCGCGGACGTGGACCCCACGCCCGCGCGTCCGCCGCGCGCCGGGGACGACGACGCCCGCCCGGCACGAGGACGCACCGCCATGGCCGGCGGAGGCGTGGCCCTCGCCGCCGTCGCGGCGGTCGTACTCGCCGTCACGGGCAGTTCCGCCCCGACCGACGCCGGCCCGGACGCGCCCCGGACCTCCGTCACTCCCACGGCCGGCACCCATGCCCGTAACGACGGAGGCGAGCGCGCAACGACGCGCACACCGCCACCGGCGGTACGGCCCACCGGCCCGCACGCCGCGGCCGGCCCCCGCCGGACCGCGGACACGCCCCCGCCCGGCACCCCCTCCGCCTCGTCCGGCACGCCCCGCGCCTCCACTCCCGCCACCGGCTCGGACGACCCGACGGACACGGCGGCGCCCACCCGGAGCACGGAGCCCACCCCCTCGACCACCTCTCCCACCGCACCGGCCACACCGAGTGAAGGGACCCCGTCGGCGTCGGCCACACCGAGCGGCACGGCGACCGAGTCCCCCCGGCCACGGCCCGGCCAGGGCGAGAAGACCGAAACGGCCCGGGGCCGGGAAGGCGGCAGCGACGGCTGAACGCGGCCGGCCGGAAGGAAGGGACTTAGGTCGCAGGTCCTGTATTCGTCGCGGAGGGATGAAATCCGCAGCACACCGCGTTGGTGCCTTGCGTCGGATCAGGTCGGACGGGAGGCACCGGGTGGCGGACGCACGGGAGACGGAGAGCGGGCAGCGGGGCGGCTGGGCGCGGAGACTGAGCGGTTACGCCTGGCGCTACCGGCGCAACGTCCTGCTGGCGCTCGGCTCCTCGCTCGCGGGCATGGCCGTGATGGCCCTCGTCCCGCTGATCACCAAGGTGATCATCGACGACGTGGTCGTCGGCCACACCCGCTCCCTCGCCGTCTGGACCGGACTGCTGATAGTGGCGGCCGTCCTCGTCTACGCCTCCACCTACATCCGCCGCTACTACGGCGGCCGGCTCGCCCTCGACGTCCAGCACGACCTGCGGACCGGCATGTACGGGACGATCACCCGGCTCGACGGCAGGCGCCAGGACGAACTGTCCACCGGGCAGGTCGTCGGACGCGCGACCAGCGACCTCCAGCTCATCCAGAGCCTGCTCTTCATGCTCCCGATGACCATCGGGAACGTGCTCCTGTTCCTGATCTCCCTGGTCATCATGGCCTGGCTGTCGCCGCTGCTGACGCTCGTCGCCGTCGCCGTCGCCCCCGCCCTCTGGTACATCGCCCGCCGCTCCCGCGCCCGCCTCTTCCCCGCCACCTGGTACGCCCAGTCGCAGGCGGCCGCCGTCGCCGGCGTCGTGGACGGAGCCGTCTCGGGCGTCCGCGTCGTCAAGGGCTTCGGGCAGGAGGAGCAGGAGACCGGCAAGCTGCGCGAGGTCGGCCGCAGGCTGTTCGCGGGCCGGCTGCGCACCATCCGGCTGAACTCCCGCTACACCCCCGCCCTCCAGGCGGTGCCCGCCCTCGGCCAGGTCGCGATGCTGGCCCTCGGCGGCTGGCTGGCCACCCGGGGCGAGATCACCCTCGGCACGTTCGTCGCGTTCTCCACGTACCTCGCGCAGCTCGTCGGCCCGGTCCGGATGCTCGCCATGGTCCTCACCGTCGGCCAGCAGGCCCGCGCCGGCGTCGAACGCGTCCTGGAGCTCATCGACACCGAGCCCTCCATCGAGGACGGCACCAAGGAGCTGCCCGCCGACGCCCCGGCGAGCGTCGAGTTCGAGGACGTCCGGTTCGGCTACGACACGACGCGCCGCCCCGTCCTCGACGGCTTCTCGCTGGCCATCGAACCCGGCGAGACCGTCGCCGTCGTCGGCGCCTCCGGCAGCGGCAAGTCCACCGTCTCGCTGCTCCTGCCGCGCTTCTACGACGTGACGCACGGCGCGGTCCTCGTCGGCGGCCACGACGTGCGGGAACTGACCCTGGACTCACTGCGCGCCGCGATCGGGCTCGTCCCCGAGGACAGCTTCCTGTTCTCCGACACCGTCCGCGCCAACATCGCGTACGGCCTGCCCGGCGCCACCGACGAGCAGATCGAACAGGCCGCCCGCTCCGCCCAGGCCCACCGCTTCATCGCCGAGCTGCCGAACGGCTACGACACCAAGGTCGGCGAGCACGGGCTCACCCTCTCCGGCGGCCAGCGCCAGCGCATCGCCCTGGCCCGCGCCATCCTCACCGACCCCCGCCTCCTGCTCCTGGACGACGCCACCTCCGCCGTGGACGCCCGCGTCGAGCACGAGATCCACGAGGCCCTGCGCCAGGTGATGGCCGGCCGTACCACGCTGCTCATCGCCCACCGCCGCTCCACCCTGAACCTCGCGGACCGCATCGCCGTCCTCGACGACGGCCGCCTCGCCGACCTCGGCACCCACGAGGAACTGGAGCGCCGCTGCGCCCTCTACCGGCGCCTGCTCACCGACCCGGACGAGCTGGGCGCCCCGTCGCCCGGCCACCGCCCGGCGGCCGCCCCCGAGGACCCGCAGGGGGAGCGCGCGCTCCAGGAGGAGATCGGCGCCGCATTCGACGCCGAACGCGGCATCACGCCCGCGCTGTGGGTGCGCGGGGAGGAGGACCGGGGCGCCGACACGGCGGGCACGCCCGCCACGCCCGAGCTGCTCGCCCAGGTGGACGCGCTGCCTCCGGCGACCGACACCCCGGACGTGGACGAGGCCCGCGCCGTGCACCCCGAGGACTCCTACGGGCTGCGCAGGCTGCTGCGCGGCTTCGGGCTGCCGCTGCTGGTCAGCCTCGGCCTGGTCGCCGTGGACGCCGGGGCCGGACTGCTGCTCCCGGTACTGATCCGGAACGGCATCGACGACGGGGTCACCCAGCTCGCGCTGGGCGCGGTCTGGACGGCTTCCGCCTTCGCCCTCGGCGTCGTCCTCGTGCAGTGGGCGGCCCAGGTCGGCGAGACACGGATGACCGGCCGCACCGGTGAGCGGGTGCTGTACGCGCTGCGGCTGAAGATCTTCGCCCAGCTCCAGCGCCTGGGGCTCGACTACTACGAGCGCGAGCTGACCGGCCGCATCATGACCCGGATGACGACGGACGTGGACGCGCTGTCCACGTTCCTCCAGACCGGCCTGGTCACCGCCTTCGTCTCCGTCGTCACCTTCCTCGGCATCATGGTCGCGCTGCTGGTCCTCGACGTGGAGCTGGCCCTGGTCGTCTTCGCGACCCTGCCCGTCCTCGTCGTCGGGACCTTCTTCTTCCGCCGCAAGAGCGTCAAGGCGTACGAGCTGGCCCGGGAGCGGATCAGCGTCGTCAACGCCGACCTCCAGGAGTCCGTCGCCGGCCTCCGCATCGTGCAGGCGTTCCGGCGCGAGCGGGACGGGGCCGACGCGTTCGCCGCCCGCAGCGACGAGTACCGCGAGGCGCGGGTGCGCGGGCAGTGGCTGATCTCCGTCTACTTCCCGTTCGTCCAGCTGCTGTCGTCCGTGGCCGCGGCGGCGGTGCTGATCGTCGGCGCCCACCGGGTGGACGACTCCACGCTCACCGCGGGCGCGCTGGTCGCCTACCTGCTCTACATCGACCTGTTCTTCGCACCCGTCCAGCAGCTCTCCCAGGTCTTCGACGGCTACCAGCAGGCCGCCGTCTCCCTCGGCCGCATCCAGGAACTCCTGCGCGAGCCCGCCTCCACCACCGACCGCGACGATCCGCGGCACGTCCGCGAACTGCGCGGCGAGATCGCCTTCGAGGACGTGTCCTTCGCCTACGGGGACGAGGAGGCGGCCCTCCGGGGCGTCGACCTGCGCATCCCGGCCGGGCAGACCGTCGCGTTCGTCGGGGAGACCGGGGCGGGGAAGTCGACCCTGGTCAAGCTGGTCGCCCGGTACTACGACCCGACGGAGGGCCGGATCACGGTGGACGGCGCCGACCTGCGCGCCCTCGGGCTCACCGCGTACCGGCGCAGGCTCGGAGTCGTACCGCAGGAGGCGTACCTCTTCGCCGGGACCGTGCGCGACGCCATCGCCTACGGGCGGCCGGACGCCACGGACGCGGAGGTGGAGGCGGCCGCCAGGGCGGTGGGCGCGCACGACATGATCGCGACGCTGGACGGCGGCTACCTCCACGAGGTCGCCGAGCGGGGCCGCAACCTCTCGGCCGGACAGCGCCAGCTGATCGCGCTCGCCCGCGCCGAGCTGGTCGATCCGGACATCCTGCTCCTGGACGAGGCGACCGCCTCGCTCGACCTGGCCAGCGAGGCGCAGGTCAACCAGGCGACCGACCGGCTGGCGGGCCGCCGGACCACGCTCGTCGTCGCCCACCGCCTGACCACCGCCGCCCGCGCGGACCGGGTCGTGGTGATGGACCACGGCCGGGTCGTGGAGGACGGCACCCACGACGAACTCCTCGCCCGCGAGGGGCACTACGCGGTGCTGTGGCGCACGTTCATAGGGGAGGACGAGCCGGCGGGGGTGTGACCCGGGGCCTATTCCCCGTCGCGGATGCCCGAGATCTTCCCGGTCGCCAGGTCGGACCGCACCGTCAGGTAGGTGTACGCGGGGTCCTCGGGCGATCCCCAGGTGAGCCGGACCGTGGACCAGGTGTGCCCGGCGCCGCTGTGGCCCGCGGTGACCCGGTGGTCCACCGGGACGTCCTGGGCGAGGAGCACGCCGTCCGCGTGGTTCGCCGCCTCCCAGTCGGCGAGGCGGGCACGCAGCCCGGGGGTGAGGTAGAAGCCGCGCAGCGCCGTGGCGAGGTCCCCGCCGTCCTCGGCGGCCACCGCGTCGATGTACGCGCTGTAGAAGTCGTCCACCAGCCGCGATTCCTGGGTCGACGTCTCGTCCCGGACCGTCGCCCCGGCGGACGCCTCACGCGGGGCGGCGGTGGCGGCGGCGGGCACGGCGACGGCGGCGGCGAGGAGCGCCGAGGCGATCAGCGTACGGCCGGCGGTGCGCCGGGCGGAGCGGGTTCGGGTCATGGCGGTTCCTGCCTTTCGTGGTGGTCTGTCCTGTCCGGCTCCATGGTGGGCCGCTCCGGCCCGTGCAGGTGCCGGGCCCGCCGGATGCAACCTCCGGATGGCCTCCCGCGTCGTACGCAGGTACAGGCATATGCGCCCAGGTGTCGGGTAGAGGCGCGGATGTTCGATGAAGCGATGGGGCTGCTGTGACCAGAGGGACCGAAGGACATGCCCGGGGCGCGCGGCGCGGGCTCCGCCGTCATGCCGTGGTCCTTGCCCTGGCCACCGCCTTCGCACTGGTGACCGGCGGGGCGGTCGCGGGGAGCGCGGACGCCGCCTCGGTGTGCGCGGGCCGCCCGAAGAAGACGGTGAAGTTCGCGACGGGTGAGCTGCGCGTCTACACATCGCGTGCCTACGCCTGCGTCACCGCCGTCGCCGCCAAGCCCGGAAAGCGCCGCCCCATGGCAGTGACCATCCAGCCGCGCGGCGGCCTCCCCGTCACGGACAGCGGCCGCTACACCCAGCGGGCGGGCCCGGTGACCGTGCACGCCCTGAACCGGTGCGTGCGGGTCTCCGGCACCGTCGCCGGCAAGGGCGCCCGCACGGGCTGGATCCTGTGCTGACCGGGTGACACCTCCCGGACCCCGGCAACGGGGTCTGGTGGTGCGCGTGTTGCCCCGCTAGGTTCACCGCGTCAGCTGTGGACCAAGAGGCGTCTCGCGGTACTCCGGAGACGGCTCAGGGGAGGACACGCATGCGCAAGACGCTCAGAGGAATCCTGTCGCTCGCGGTGCTCATCGGCACGGTGAGTGCGACGGGTGCCTCGGCCGGGGCGGCCACCGCCGCCGGACCGGCCTCGCTCCGCACCGCCGTGAGCGACAGCGGAACGAGCACGGACATCAAGGACCGCATCCTGGCCATCCCGGGCATGAGTCTCATCGAGGAGAAGCCCTACGCGGGCTACCGCTACTTCGTCCTGAACTACACCCAGCCGGTCGACCACCGCCACCCGTCCAAGGGAACGTTCCAGCAGCGGATCACCCTGCTGCACAAGGACACCTCCCGTCCGACGGTCTTCTACACCGGCGGCTACAACGTCTCGACCAACCCCAGCCGCTCCGAGCCCACCCGGATCATCGACGGCAACCAGGTCTCGCTGGAGTACCGGTTCTTCACCCCGTCGCGCCCCTCGCCCGCCGACTGGTCCAAGCTCGACATCTGGCAGGCGGCAAGCGACCAGCACCGCGTCTTCACCGCGCTCAAGCGGATCTACTCCGAGAACTGGCTGACCACCGGCGGCTCCAAGGGCGGCATGACCGCCACGTACTACGAGCGCTTCTACCCGAAGGACATGGACGGCGTCGTCGCCTATGTCGCCCCCAACGACGTGGTGAACAAGGAGGACTCGGCCTACGACCGGTTCTTCGCGAAGGTCGGCACCGAGGAGTGCCGCGACAAGCTCGGCGGCGTCCAGCGCGAGGCCCTGATCCGCCGCGCGCCGCTGGAGGAGAAGTACGCGCGGTACGCCGCCGACAACGGCTACACCTTCGACACCGTCGGCTCCCTGGACCGGGCGTACGAGGCCGTCGTCATGGACTACGTGTGGGCGTTCTGGCAGTACAGCCTGCTGGCCGACTGCGACAGCCTCCCGGCCGACGCGAAGGCGGCGACCGACCAGGAGATCTGGAACTCGGTCGACTCGATCTCCGGCTTCTCCGCCTACGCCGACCAGGGCCTGGCCAACTACACCCCGTACTACTACCAGGCGGGCACCCAGCTCGGGTCACCGGACATCGAGCAGCCCTGGCTCGGCAAGCTGAGCCGCTACGGCTACCAGCCGCCGCGCAACTTCGTGCCGCGCTCCATCCCGATGAAGTTCCAGCCCTCGGTGATGCGGGACGTCGACACGTGGGTGAAGCACCACGCCACGCACATGCTGTACGTCTACGGCGAGAACGACCCGTGGGGCGCCGAGCGCTTCCGGCTCGGGGCGGGCGCCCGCGACAGCTATGTGTTCACCGTGCCCGGCGGGAACCACGGCTCGAACGTCGCCGGTCTCGCGCCCTCGGAGAACGCCACGGCCACCGCCGCGATCCTGCGCTGGGCGGGTGTCGCACCGGCCGCCGTGCAGCAGGACGAGTCCAAGGCGAAGCCGCTCGCGAAGTTCGACGCGCGGCTCGACGACAAGGAGCTGACGACCGACCACCGCCTCGGCGTCCGGCGCCCGTGACGCGACCCCGCCCCGGCGGCCGTGGTCACACGGCCACCGGGGCGGGGCGTCGGTCAGTACGTCAGCCCGTACCCCACCGGGTACAGCACCTTCGACGGGTCGTCCGCCCGTTGGACCGGCACCGGAAGCTTGCCCTCCGGCCGGACCCGGCCCGCGATCACCCGGACCGCCGCGCGCAGTTCGACGTCGGTCCAGGAGTAGGCGGCCAGGTGCGCCCGGTGCCCGGTGCCCGCCAGCTGCGCGATGTCGTACGGGTTGCGGATGGCGACCGTGATCACCGGGACGCCCGTCGCGGCCAGCGCGCCGACCAGCGTCCGCTGCGAGCTGGTCGCCGAGACGTTGTACGTCCCCACCACCACCGCGTCCTTGCCCTGGGCGGCCGCCACCGCCGCGTCGATGGCAGCCTTGGTGGGCGCGGTCCCGGTGGACAGCGCGGTCGCCGTGAAGCCCAGCTCCTCGAACGCCCCGGCCAGCGTCGTCGTCGGCGGGCCCGTGGTGCCCGAGGGCGAGGCCGGGTCCGCGCCCACCACCAGCAGGTTGCGGTGCGAGCGGCGCGACAGCGGCAGCAGCCGGCCCTCGTTGGCCAGCAGGGTCGTCGTGCGCTCGGCGATCCGGTCGGCGGCGGCCAGATGCGCCCGGGTGCCGACCGTACGGTCCACCCCGCGCCCGGAGACGAACGGCTGGTCGAAGAGCCCCAGCTTCGTCTTCAGGCGCAGGATGCGCAGGATCGATTCGTCGAGCCGGGCCTCGCTGACCTCGCCGCTCTTCACGGCCGCCAGCAGCGCGTTCCACGAGACGTCCAGGCTCGGCGGGTTCAGCAGCTGGTCCACGCCCGCCCGGAGCGCGAGCACCGGCACCCGCTCGTCCCCGTACTTCGTGCGCACGCCCTGCATGCCGAGCGAGTCGGTGACCACGACCCCGTCGTAGCCCAGCTCCTCGCGCAGGATGCCGGTGAGGATCGGCTTCGAGAGGGTCGCCGGGTCCTCGGCCGGATCGAGGGCGGGCACCACGATGTGCGCGGTCATGATCGAGTCGATGCCCGCCGCGATGGCCGCCCGGAACGGGGGCGCGTCCAGCTCCGCCCACTGCTCCCGGGTGTGGCCGATGACCGGCAGGCCCGTGTGGCTGTCGGTGCTCGTGTCGCCGTGGCCCGGGAAGTGCTTGGCCGTGGAGGCGATCCCGGCGCTCTGATACCCCTTCACCTGCGCGGCGACCATCCCGGCCACGGACTGCGGGTCCGAGCCGAAGGAGCGGACGCCGATGACCGGGTTGGCCGGGTTCACGTTGACGTCGGCGTCCGGCGCGTAGTTCTGGTTGATGCCGATCGCCGCCAGCTCGGCGCCCGCGATCTGCCCGGCCCTGCGGGCGTCGGAGCGCGAACCGCCCGCGCCCAGCGCCATCGCGCCCGGCATCAGCGTGGCCGGTTCGCCGACGCGGCAGACGATGCCGTGCTCCTGGTCGGTGGAGATCAGCAGCGGGATGCGGGACGGGCCCGCGAGGCCCGCGCGCTGGATGCCGTTGGAGAGCTCGGCGATCTGGTGCGGGTCGCGGGTGTTGTGGGCCCAGGCGAAGTAGATGATCCCGCCGACGTGGTACTTGGCGATCATCTCGGCGGCCGTACGCACCCCGATCTCGGAGAGGTTGGCGTCGATGTCGGCCTGGTCCGGGTCGGTGGCGGAGTGCCCGTAGACCCGCATGACGAAGAGCTGGCCGACCTTCTCCTCCAGGCTCATCCCGGAGATGAGCCGCTTCAGCCGCCGGGTCGTGGCGGCGGAGGTGTGACTGCTGTGCGCGGAGCCGGCGCCCTGGGAGGCGGCGGCCCCCGGGGCGGTCGCCATGCCGGCCGCGGCGGCGACCGCGGTGGCGGCGGTGGCGGTGAGCAGGGTGCGTCTGGAGGTGCGGTGGTGCACGTGAGCTCCTTCGGCCGTTCTCGGTGACGAGGGGGTGAAAGAAACTTCCAAGGAGCACGGATATCCAGAAAATAACTTCCGGTCAAGGGTGCGGACCGTTTTGAGCGCGTCCCTGCCGGTCGTCGGGTGCCGTGGGGTGTCGTCGCACGTCCCGGCCGACCGGCCTACCGCAGCCCCACCCCCGCCCCGTGCGCCTGGAGCGCGGCCACCGCCGCCGTGATCGCGGGCCGCCGGGCCGCCCCCGTCCGCCACAGCGCGTACAGCCGCCGCACCGGCACCGGGTCCATCCGTACCGCCACCACGCCCTCCGGCAGCGGTCCGCGCCCCAGCCGGGGGATCATCGCGACCCCGAGACCCGCCGCGAGCAGGGCGAGCTGGGTGTGGTTCTCCTCCGCCTGGTGCCGGATGTCCGGCTCGTAGCCCGCCGCGCGCAGCGTCCGTACGAGCCAGTCGTGGCAGACCGTCCCCGGCGGCTGGCAGATCCACCGCTCCCGGGCCAGCTCCTCGCGCAGCACCCCGTCCCGCCCCGCCAGCCGGTGCCCCGCCGGGACCAGCAGGTCGCACGCGTCGTCCCCGATCACCGCCTGCTCCACGCCCTCCGGCGCCGGCAGCGGCGCGATGTCCCAGTCGTGCGCGACGGCCAGATCGATCACGCCCTTGGCGACCAGGTCCACCGACAGGTGCGGGTCCACCTCGGTCATCCGCACGTCGAGCCCCGGGTGCCCCCGGTCCAGATCCGCCAGCACCCCCGGCAGCAGCCCCCGCGCCGCCGAAGCGAACGCACCCACCGAAAGGCGTCCCGTCGGCAGCCCCCGGCGCTCCTCGAGCGAGGTCTCCGCGCGCTCCACGATCGCCAGCAACTGCTGGGCGGCGGACGCCAGATGGACGGCCTCCTCGGTCAGCGCGACGCCCCGGCCGCGCCGCTCCAGCAAGGTCGTGCGGGTCTCCCGCTCCAGCTTGGTGATCTGCTGCGAGATCGCCGACGGGGTGTAGCCGAGGGCCGCCGCCGCGCCCGCGACGGAACCGTGGACGGAGACCGCGTGCAGCGCGCGCAGCCGGGCGAGATCGAGCATCCGAAGCCTCCGGAACCGGCGTGATTCATCAGCGATGCTCAATTCCACCATGAAGGAACGCGCGCTGGTGCTACATGGTCGGGGCGGGTGATCCTCGGTGCATGCGTCCCCGCCACATCGCCCTGGCCGCCCTGGTGGCAGCCGTCTGGGGTGTCAACTTCGTCGTCATCGAGCTGGGCCTCGACCACTTCCCGCCGCTGCTCTTCTCCGCGCTCCGCTTCCTGACCGCCGCGCTGCCCGCCGTCTTCCTCGTGGGCAGGCCGAAGGTCGCCTGGAAGTGGATCGTGGGGGTCGGGCTGGCCCTCGGCGTCGCCAAGTTCGGGCTGCTCTTCATCGGCATGGACCGGGGGATGGGCGCCGGGCTCTCCTCGCTCGTCCTCCAGGTCCAGGCCGTGTTCACCGCGCTCTTCGCGGCCCTCGCGCTGGGCGAACGACCAGGCCGCACCAAGCTCCTGGGCATGGCGGTGGCGCTCGCCGGCATCGGCGTCGCGGCCGTGGACGAGGGCGCGAGCGGGCCCGTGCTCGCCTTCGTCCTGGTCATCGCGGCGGCGGCCTGCTGGGGCGTGTCCAACGTGCTGACCCGCAAGGCCGCCCCGCCCGACCCGCTCAACTTCATGGTGTGGGTCTCGACCGTGCCCGTCCTGCCGCTGCTCGGGCTCTCCCTGCTCTTCGAGGGCTGGGACCGCGACCGCGAGGCGCTGGCCGGGCTCGACCGGAGCGGGGCCGGGGCCATCGTCTACGTCGCCTGGATCGCCACGGTCTTCGGCTTCGGCGCGTGGGGCTTCCTGCTCAGCCGCTACCCGGCGTCCTCGGTGGCCCCGTTCACCCTGCTCGTGCCCGTCTTCGGGATGTCCTCGGCCGCCCTGGTGCTCGGCGAGTCGGTGAGCCCGCTGCGGTGGTGCGCGGCGGCACTCCTGGTCGGCGGGGTGGCGCTCACCTCACTGGCCGGGACGCGCCGGGCGCCCGCCCCGGAACCGGTACCCGCCTGATACCGCTCACTGCTTGG
This sequence comes from Streptomyces sp. SAS_281, assembly GCF_052542855.1. NCBI lineage: Bacteria > Bacillati > Actinomycetota > Actinomycetes > Kitasatosporales > Streptomycetaceae > Streptomyces > Streptomyces sp. SAS_281. The sequence goes on along the minus strand of NZ_JBMNDO010000026.1, from coordinate 18,142 downwards.
GCGCGCCCAGCCGCAGCAGGTGCTCGCGCCCCGCGACCAGCAGCCCCGGCAGCTCCGCCGCCCCCGGGTACCAGCGCTTCTCGTACTCCCAGCAGACCCAGCCGTCCGGGTCCAGCGTGTCCAGGCACGCCCGCAGCGGCAGCACCCCGTCCCCGAGGGCGAGCGGCGTGGTGTCGTCCGCCGACGCGATGTCCTTCACCTGTACGTAGCCCAGGTGCGGGGCCAGCACCGCGTGACTGGCCACCGGCTCCTCGCCCGCCAGCCAGGTGTGCATGACGTCCCACAGCGCACCGATGCTCTTGTGCCCCACCGTCCCGGCCACCCGGGCGGCGTCGGCCCCCGCCCGGTGCGAGTCATGGGTCTCCAGCAGGATGCGTACGCCCAGGTCGGCGGCGTACGGAGCGGCCGCGCCCAGCCTGCGCGCGGCGGCCGCGTCGGCCTCCTCCGGATCCTGGTCACCGCCGCCCGGGAACACCCGGACGAACGACGCGCCCAGGTCCCGGGCCAGCTCGGTCAGCGCGGCCAGCTCGTCCAGGACCGGCTGGTCGTACCCCTCGGCGGCCACCTGCGCGTACCCCGCCACGCCCAGGATCTCGACCCCGCCGCGCTCGAACTCCGCTCGTACGGCCGCCCGTTCGGCCTGCCCGAGGCCCAGGTGGACCGGCTCCTCGGGGTGGGCGCGCAGCTCGACCCCCTGGTAGCCGCTCCCGGCGGCCAGCCGGACGACCTCGGGCATGGGGAGCCCCGGCACCCCGAGGGTGGAGAAAGCGAGCTTCACTGCGTGATCCTTCCGTCGTTCCGTGCCGCCGTGCGCGTGCGAGGGGCGCGCCCCGCCGCCGCACCCTACGAGGGGCGGGCGCCCTGACACGTACCCCGCCACCTGCGGCTCACCCCCGGGGTGCCGCCGTCGAGCCGCGCACCATCAGCTCGGCCGGGATCAGCGCGATGCCGCCCGGCGGCGGGTCCTCCTTGCCCATGGCCAGCCGCCCCGCCCGCGCCCCCGCCTCGAAGAGCGGCAGCCGCACGGTCGTCAGGGCCGGGACCACGTCCACGGAGAACGGCAGGTCGTCGAAACCGGCCACCGAGATGTCCTCCGGGATGCGGAGCCCCCGGTCGCGGACCGCCGCCGCCGCACCGAGTGCCACGGTGTCGTTCGCGGCCACGATCGCGGTGATCTCCGGTTCGCGGCGCAGGAGTTCGACCGTGGCGTCGTAGCCGGAGCCCCGGTCGTACGAGCCGTGCACGGTGAGCCGGTCCTCGTCCCCGGCCGCCCCCGCCGCACGCATCGCCTCCCGGTGACCGGCCAGGCGGTGGCGGGTGGTGGTCCGTTCCAGCGGGCCCGCGACATAGCCGATCCGGCGGTGCCCCAGGGAGAGCAGGTGGCCGGTGAGGCGCCGGGCGCCGCCCTGGTTGTCGAAGGCCAGCGCGGCCACCACTGACGCCCCGTCCGGCAGCGGGGGGCGCCCGCAGAGCACGACCCGGGTCCCCGCCTCCGCGAGCTTGGCGAGCTTCGCGGCCATCGCCGTCTGGTGCTCCGGGTCCTCCACCGCGCCCCCGGTCAGGACGACGGCGGCGGCGCGCTGGCGCTGGAGCAGGGTGAGATAGGTCAGCTCGCGGGCGGGGGAGCCGCCGGTGTTGCAGACGACCGCCAGTTTCTCGCCACCCGCCCGGCCGGACCCGTCGCCGGGCCCGCCGATCTCGGTCTGCGCGGCGCCCGCCATGATCCCGAAGAACGGGTCGGCGATGTCGTTGACGAGGACGCCGACCAGGTCCGAGGTGGCCGCCGCCAGCGCGCTGGCCTGCCCGTTCAGCACGTAGTCCAGGTCGTCCACCGCACGCAGCACCCGTTCCCGGGTGGACGCCGCCACCGGGTAATTGCCGTTCAGCACACGGGAGACGGTGGCCGGGGACACCCGGGCGCGGGCCGCCACGTCCGCCAGGGTGACTGTCATCGCTTTCCTCCGTGGCCGGTGACCGATTGACGGGCCCCCTCTTGTCCGGGCCGCTGTCGGCAGGCTAGCGTCATCCCGCATAGAAAGCGCTTGCTACGGCTGTACGGAGGGAACTTTCGTGACACGCAGGACAGTGCGCATCGCCATGAACGGCGTGACGGGACGCATGGGATACCGGCAGCACCTGGTGCGCTCGATCCTCGCGATCCGCGAGCAGGGCGGCCTCGACCTCGGCGGCGGCGACGTGCTGTGGCCCGAACCGATCCTCGTCGGCCGCCGCGCCCACGCCCTGGAGGAGCTGGCCGCCCGCCACGGTCTGACCGAGTGGTCGACCGACCTGGACGCGGTCCTCGCGGACGACACCGTCGACATCTACTTCGACGCCCAGGTCACCCAGGCCCGGGTCGAGGCGATCAAGAAGGCCGTCGCCGCCGGCAAGCACATCTACACCGAGAAGCCCACCGCCACGGACGTCGAGGGCGCGCTCGACCTGGCCCGCCTGGCCCAGGAGGCCGGCATCAAGCACGGCGTCGTCCAGGACAAGATCTTCCTGCCGGGCCTGCTGAAGCTGAAGCGCCTCATCGACGGCGGCTTCTTCGGCGAGATCCTGTCCGTGCGCGGCGAGTTCGGCTACTGGGTCTTCGAGGGCGACTGGCAGGAGGCGCAGCGCCCCTCCTGGAACTACCGCGCGGAGGACGGCGGCGGCATCGTCGTGGACATGTTCCCGCACTGGGAGTACGTGCTCCACGAGCTGTTCGGCCGGGTCACCACGGTGCAGGCGCACGTCCAGACCCACATCCCGGAGCGGCGCGACGAGCACGGCAAGCCCTACGCGGCGACCGCCGACGACGCCGCCTACGGCATCTTCCAGCTGGAGGGCGGCGCCGTCGCCCAGATCAACTCCTCCTGGACGGTCCGGGTCAACCGCGACGAGCTGGTCGAGTTCCAGGTGGACGGCACCCACGGCTCCGCCGTCGCGGGCCTCCGCAACTGCCGCGTCCAGCACCGCTCGGCCACCCCGAAGCCGGTCTGGAACCCGGACCTGCCGGTCACCGAGTCCTTCCGCGACCAGTGGCAGGAGGTCCCGGACAACGCGGTGTTCGACAACGGCTTCAAGGCGCAGTGGGAGCTGTTCCTCCGCCACATCGTGCTGGACGAGCCCTACACCTGGGACCTGATGGCGGGCGCCCGTGGCGTGCAGCTCGCGGAGCTCGGCCTGAAGTCCCACGCGGAGGGCCGCCGCCTGGACGTCCCGGAGCTGTCGCTGTGACCCGCCGCCTCCCTTCCGGCCCCGAGGAGCCGTCACCGTGACCATCCATCTCCCGCAGGGCCCGTACGAACCCCGGGCCACCCCGCTCGACCTCACCCCGACGGGGACGCCGCTCGCCTCCCGTACGGTCTTCTCCGCCGCGCATGTCGTCGCCGACCCGTACGCCGACACCACGCCGGACTCCCCGGCCGCCGTCGACTGGGACGCCACCCTCGCCTTCCGCCGCCACCTCTGGTTGCACGGCCTGGGCGTGGCCGAGGCCATGGACACCGCGCAGCGCGGCATGGGCCTGGACTGGGCGGGCGCCGAGGAGCTGATCCGCCGCTCGGCCGCCGAGGCCAGGTCGGTCGGCGGCCGCATCGCGTGCGGCGTCGGCACGGACCAGCTGCCGCCGGGCCCCGCGACGCTCGCCGAGGTGCGTGCCGCGTACGAGGAACAGCTCGCCGTGGTCGAGGAGAGCGGCGCCCAGGCGATCCTGATGGCCTCCCGCGCGCTCGCCGCCGCCGCGAAGGGCCCCCAGGACTACCTGGACACGTACGCCCATCTGCTGCGCCAGGCCACCGAACCGGTCGTCCTGCACTGGCTGGGCCCGATGTTCGACCCGGCGCTCGAAGGCTACTGGGGCTCCACCAACCTCGACCTGGCCACCGACACCTTCCTCCAGGTCATCGCGGAGCACCCGGACAAGGTCGACGGCATCAAGATGTCGCTGCTCGACGCGGACCGCGAGATCGACGTGCGCCGCCGCCTGCCGAGCGGGGTCCGCTGCTACACCGGCGACGACTTCAACTACCCGGAGCTGATCGCGGGCGACGACCGGGGCTTCAGCCACGCGCTGCTCGGCATCTTCGACCCGCTGGGCCCGCTGGCCGCGCACGCGGTACGGGTGCTGGACACGGGTGACACGAAGGGCTTCCGCGAACTGCTGGACCCCACGGTCGAGTTGTCCCGGCACCTCTTCCGGGCACCGACCCGCTTCTACAAGACGGGCGTGGTGTTCCTGGCCTGGCTGGCCGGCCACCAGGACCACTTCACGATGGTGGGCGGCCTCCAGTCGGCCCGCTCGCTGCCGCACCTGGCGAAGGCGTACGAACTCGCCGACGGGCTCGGCCTGTTCCCGGACCCGGACCTCGCGGAGTCCCGGATGCGCGCGCTCCTCACGGTCAACGGAGGCACCCGATGAGCGACGGCCGTCTCTCCCTCAACCAGGAGACCATCAAGCAGTGGTCGCTCCCCGAGCTGGCCGAGGGCTGCGCGAAGGCGGGCATCGACAAGGTGGGCCTCTGGCGGGCCCCGGTGCAGTCGTACGGGGTCGAGGCGACGGCCCGCCTGCTGTCCGACCACGGCCTGTCCGTCACCAGCCTGTGCCGGGGCGGCTTCCTCACCGCCACGGACCCGGCCGAGCGCACCCGCGCCCTGGACGACAACCGCGCCGCGCTCGACGAGGCGGCGGGCGTGGGCACGGACACCCTGGTCCTCGTCTCGGGCGGCCTCCCGGAGGGCAGCAAGGATCTGTACGGCGCCCGCGAACGCATCGCGGACGCCCTGGCCGAGCTGGCCCCGTACGCCGCCGAACGCGGGGTGCGCCTGGCCATCGAGCCCCTGCACCCCATGTTCGCCTCGGACCGCTGCGTGGTCTCGACGCTCTCCCAGGCCCTGGACCTCGCGGAGCGCTTCCCGGCCGACCAGGTGGGCGTGGTCGTGGACACGTACCACCTCTGGTGGGACGACCAGGCCCCCGCCCAGATCGCGCGAGCCGGTGCGTCCGGCCGCATCCACTCCTTCCAGCTCGCGGACTGGATCACCCCGCTCCCGGCGGGCGTCCTGCTGGGCCGGGGCCAACTCGGCGACGGCAGCGTGGACTTCCGCTTCTTCCGGGAGGCGGTGGAGACGACGGGCTTCGACGGCCCCATCGAGGTGGAGATCTTCAACGAGGCGCTGTGGGCGAGGGACGGCGCCGAGGTCCTGGCGGAGGTGGCGTCCCGGTACGCCGAGCACGCCTGCTGAACGCGGTTCGCCCGGGGCCCGCCTGTGCGGTGCGGGTCCCGGGAAACACCGATGAGGTTTTACGGAAGCATCTCGCCCTTGTCGAAGTCTTCGACAAGGGCCGACGTGAGGACGGTGGCGGCCGGCCACCCGCCCTTGTCCGGTCCGCTCACCGGAAGATTCGAGACAGCCCTTGAGCTCGAACGCCCCCTGCACGCGCGGGACCGCGGGCTGCTGACGAGGGTCACGAACCACACACCTTCTGCCTCCTCGTGAGAGCGGATCTCCCGCAAGGCGAGCCCGGCTTCATCAGGGCCGCCGACTGATCGGCCGACTGCTCTGGGCCTCGGCCGCCCTGCCGGGCTCCATCCGTGACCTGACGGCTGCCCGAAGCCACGGGATGGTCGATGCGCTCGCCACCGAGGGACTGAATTGCTGGGCGGACATGGCCTACTAAGTGCCGGTCGGTACATCCGAGTCCCTTTCCGGGGCCGCCGACCGAAGCGAAGCGACGTCACAACAGCAGCCACGCCGAGATCGGGCGCGCCGGCGACAAGCCATGGCCCAGCCGGATCACCGACATTGTCAAGGCCGTACTCGTCCTTCACCCACGCCTCAATATGAGGCGGGAAAGACTCCCTGCCAGGACGAAGGGCTGGCCAGGTGAGCGCGAGGCCCGACTCGAAGCCTTGCGGTGGCTCCACCGCTGCAGCACCCGCCGCCGACATGCCTACCTCGGACAACGACTACCGATCTCCTTAGGAGATCCCTCCACCTCACCTCTTGATCAGTTCTGTGCAACGGGCCGGTCCAGCAGTTTTTAGCCATGGCTACTTTCCAATCCCTGCGTGCCGACAGGCGAGGGCGACGCAACGCAATACTCCCAATTGCCCTGAAGCGTACTTCCTGTACCTGAATTCTCCGCTCATTTCGGGCGAAACGCCTTGCGCCGAGACCAAGGTTTTGCAAAATGCGATCGAAAGTGACCCTTTCTTACTTTCGGGCCGTGATCATGTGCAAGGCATTCAATCAACTCACATGAAACCTTGGGGGGGGATCACGATGAGATCCGAACGCCTGCGCGGGCTGTATCAGGCCGGTCGCCGCGGAGGGGTGGTCGCACTTGGTGCCGTCTCCGTGCTGGGGATCATTACTGCCCCAGCTTCGGCAGACAGCTGGACCGGACACCTGACCGGCGCCGGGCCCGGATACGAATCCCACCGATGGGGGGACGACGGCGGCCGAACAAACATCAAGTTCACAGGCTGCAAGGACGACTGGAACAACGAACGCGTCGCTGTTCAGCTATTCAAAGACACATTCGGACCGGACCCCTACTACTCGTCACAGAACTTTTCTGAGTGCTTCAAGGGGAGTACTTCGACGTCCTCCGGGTGGTGGGAGGATCACGGGTCCGGCTCCTACTACTTCGACGTCAACGGTGCACTGGTTGGGGTGCACGTGTCGGTCGCTTCCATCACGGTAAATTACTGAGCAATCCCTCCTCCCTGCAAGGCTCCGAGAATTATCGACGCCCCGTGGGGAGGGTTACCGTTTATTCGCAAGGTGTTCACCGTGCCATTGAAGTTTAATTCCGTCACATTTCGCTACGGGCGTCGACTCCGCCCCGTTCTCAGCAACCTGGACCTAGAATTCTCCACCGGTCATACCGTTCTCCTCGGCCCCAACGGTGCGGGAAAAAGCACACTCCTGGCCCTCGGGGCAAGCGGTGCGACTCCCACGTCGGGGAGCGTGTGCTACGAGGGGCTCGATCCCGCTGACCGCAGAGATGTCGCGGCCTACCGCAGCCGAGTGTCTTGGCTGCCGCAGCGTTCCGGCTTCCTTCCCGGCATGACATGCAGGGAACATGTGGCCTATGTCGGCTGGCTCAAAGGGCTGAAGGAGTCCGAGGCGTGGGGTGCGGCGGCGGCGGCCATCGAGCGCGTCGGTCTCACCGAGAAGATGAACATGAAGGTCAAGTCTTTGTCTGGGGGGCAACAACAGCGCATCGCCATTGCTCAGGCCATCGCTCACAGTGCTGAACTGCTCCTTCTCGATGAACCCACCGTCGGCCTGGACCCGAATCAACGGCGCCGGTTCCTTGACCTGCTTTCATCGCTGCGCGGCTCAGCGCATGTAATCGTTTCCACTCATGACATCGGCGACCTCGACGATATGTTCGACGAGGTCGTGGTTCTTGAAGCCGGCCAACCACGGTTCCGAGGCAGCGTGGACGCGTTCGCCGAGCACGCTGCGGTTGACAGTGCCCCGGAGCGACGCCTGGAAAGCGCATACGCCTCCCTCCTGGAGGCTGCAGAATGATCACTTGGGCAACGGTTCGCGCCTCGTCCGCGCCTTGGCTCGTCCTCCCGATAATGATCTACGCCTATCTGTATATCGATGACGCGACGTTCACAGATCCCTCGATGTACGGAGTCGAGTCCGGTGAACTCGCCTCGCACGCCCTTGCCATCGTCGTTCCCGGGGTGGCCGCCTGTGCCGCGTGGGAAGCGGGTCGACACCGTCTGTTGGGACCCCTCGCCCGAACGGGCCGGCGCGGCGCGCTGCGACAGTTCCTGCACGCCGCTACGCCTGTACTGCTCCTCACGCTTGTTCTGGTTGCAGGGGCCATGCTCATGGCGCGCCGCGCGGTTGGTGTCTGGCCCTCCGGCGCCGGATGGCTGGCTGTCACCCACCTGGTCGTGCTGTGCATCGGCTGGACAATCTGCGGCTGGAGCCTGGGCTTGCTCATGCCCAGGAGTATCGCGGCCCCGCTTTGCGGCATCGGCTGCTGGGCGTGGCTCGCTACAACCCACGCGATGGCCGCGCCGTGGATACGTCACCTGGGGGGATTCATCGACGGAAACTCGACCGTCAATGATCTGCTGGACCCAGCCGTATATTTCGTCCCGTGGGGCGTTGCCGCTGGTTTCGCGCTGTCGCTGTCGGTGTTGGCCCGCATGCGGCCACGAGGCTGGGCGGCTCTTATTGCCCTTGCTCTCCTTGCAGGTACCCTCATCATCGGTCGATCGGCCGTGGTCGGCTGGGGTTACGGGAATCCGCATCACCCCCGTCACGTCGCGCTGACCTGTAGGGGAACGAAACCACGGGTGTGCGTACCACCGGAATACGCGCCCTACGCCACCTGGCTCAGACGAAGGGCTATAGGCCCCATTGCGAAACTGTACAAGGCGGGGATTCCGACCCCGCAGGAACTGCGAATCACATCTGAGGATCTCCCGCTGAGCCCAGGAGTCTGGCCATTGCGCTGGTCGCTTCCACTGCGCGGTGGCGACGAAGGATCAAGTGAATTCGCTGCCAACATGGCAGAGTCTGCGGTCACTGGCACAGCGGTGCGCGCAGGAGTGAAGGATTGCAGACAACAAGGCTCAACGGCTGCAGCCTGGGCTGCCCTTGTGGCAGGAGTTACAGAGGACGACATGCAGGAAATGATGTCGCCATCCGACTGGGCCGCACTCCAGAAGATTCGCAGCCTTTCCGCCTCGGAACAGGTCGACTGGTTCACCCGCGCGGCTGTCAGCCAGCGACACTGCGCCGAAGGCGTCTCATGACTCGCTACGCGGTCATCGTCAGGCGGTGGTGGGCTGTTCCTGCCGCGCTCGTGATCGTCATCGCTGTCTGCTTGGCGGTCGGCGCCAACGAAATCCCCGTTCCGACCTTGTCCGGCGGTATGGGGAGCGCCCAGCTTGCATACTTCACACCAGTACTGGTGGTTGTGGCTCTGATGTACTGCCTGGACCGCCGTCTATCTGACGTCGAAGCCGTCGCGGTGATTTCCGTCAAGCGGCTCGATGAATATTCGGTGGTTCTAACAGTTCTGCTGGCCCACGCTGCTGGACTGGCAGTGGGTCTGAACTTCGCGCGCAATACGATGCTGATCCTGGCCTTGGCGCTCCTCGCCCGGCGGTTCGCCAATGAGGCTGCAGCGGCAGGAGTAAGTCTGCTCTTTCTTATCGCGAACGTGCTCCTCGGGCGAGGTCTCGACCCGGACGGAAAAGTCATCCACACCTGGTGGGCGATAGCCCTTTATCCGACGGGAAGTCTGATTGCCTGGCTCGCCGCTTGCGCCGTATTGCTCCTGGCGCTTCTACTGGATTTCAGCAAAACAGCCGCGCGCCACTATTGAGATTTTTCAGCTTCGCCGCTCCAGGGCGAGGATGACCTTGGCGACTGACGCCATGCGGTTGGGGGCTGCAGCGGGATCTGCGGAAGTTCTGCCAGGACTTCAGGCAGGCGACGCCGCGTTCAAGGATGCCGGCGCTGTGGTCAGGGTTCGGTTGCGGGTCTTCTCTGTGACGGCGAGTTCCCGCAGGGGTCTGCGTTTGATGCCGGTGGTCAGCCATGACGACCCACTCCACGAGTGCGTGCGCAGGTCGAGCGCGGAAGGACGTGTGGCCAACGAGGCTCCTGAGCAAAGTGATTGAGACGTCAGACCTCTCGATCAACCGCCCAGGGGCCTCGCTCGTTGTGCTTCCCGGCCCGTCACCCGATCGGTGACCAACTCGAAGAAGCTCATTGATCAGGATCGCGCCGGGCATCTACCCGAGTCGGCCGCCCTTGATCGCGGTGACGAAGGATGCCCAGCCGTCGGTGGAGAACACGACGGCGGGCCCGTCGGTGGCCTTGCTGTCACGGACGGGGACGGACGCGTGGCCGCGCGCGGCTTCGAGGCAGTCACCGTTGTTGCCACCGCTGTAGCTGGACTTGAACCATCCGGTCAGGGACCGTGAGTCAGCGTAGGGGCGGGTGCTGCTGTCCATTTTCGTGCTCCTCTGCGATGGCCCGGATGAGGTCGATCGAAGCCCGTTGGGGCGCCGCATCACCCAGGGCGAGAGTGTAGGACTCCTGGCAGGCGGCCACCAACGCCGGATCATCCATCAGATTTCCTGTCTGAAGTCCCTCTACGTACGCGAGTGGAGGGCCGTCCGCGAAGTCGAGCATGTAGAGCGCGCTCTCCATGAGCGCGTGGGCCCCTACGGCAAAGGGCAGTACGTGCAGACGCAGTCGCCCGGAGGCCGCCATGTCCGCGATCTTGTGCAATTGCTCCGCCATGACCTGCGGGCCACCGACACGCCGTCGGAGAGCCGCTTCGTCGAGCAGCGCCCAGACGACCGGACGCGTCGACTCCGCGAGCATCCGGCCACGTTCCAGGCGGTTGACGACGAACGTGTCAAGCTCGTCCGGCTGGTAGTTGGTTCTGTACGCCTCGAAGACGGCGCGGGCGTACGGGCCGGTCTGGAGGAGCCCGGGGATGAGCGACAAGCCGTACAGGCGCACCTCGGTGGCCTGCCGCTCCAACTCGGCCACGAGTGCGAAGTACTGGACGAACTTCGAGTCCAGGTCCTCAAGCCACCGTACGAAGAACCCGCCCGTGTCCAACGCCCGGTCGATCCTCGCCGCGTCCTCCGGGCTCGGCAGCCGCCGCCCCGCCTCGTAGTGGCTGATCAGCGTGGGCGAGCAGACCACCATCTCGCTCAACGCCTCCTGTGTCAGGTTCGCCGCGACGCGTCGCAGCCGCAGCTCCGCGCCGTACTTCTGCCGTGGTGAACGCGGCACCCGCTTCATATCCATGCGGCTCAACTCCCCGTCTTGACGTGCCCGCTGTCATCCCCGACCCCCTGGCAGCGTAGCGACGCGTAACCCCACTCTGTGATGGGTTCGCTACAGAACGCAGACCCCCGGAAGGAAGCAGGCAGACGTGAAGGAAAACGAAGCGCAGACGATCAGGCTGCTGCCGTGGGAGGGCCAGGGCGGCAAGCCCTGCTACGTCCTCGGAGACGGCAACGGCTACGTCTCGCGGATGGCCGACGACATCGAGAGCGTCCAACTGGGCATGGCTGACGACCTCTTGGGCCACGCGGCCGACCTGCTCGCGGACCGCCAGGTCACCAGCCCGGAACTGCACTTCCTGGCGAGCCGCCTGACCGAGTCCCTGCGGGACGTACGGCGCGTGGCGGAGAGCCGGGGCTCGCGTGTGACGGGGCCGACGCGCTCAGCGCACGGCTGACCCGGCCACCTGCTCGTACGCTTCGCGGGCGCCCTCCACCTCCGGGAGATGCGCGGCGGCCCAGGCGCAGCAGGCCGCCATGGGGGCGAGCAGCGAGCGGCCGAGGGGGGAGAGCGCGTAGTCGACGCGGGGCGGGATGCCCTCGCCGACCGTACGGGTGATCAGGCCGTCCCGCTCCATGGAGCGGAGGGTCTCGGTGAGGACCTTCGGGGTGATGCCGCGCAGGGGCACCGCCAGTTCGGAGAAGCGCCGGGGGCCGTCCTCCAGGCACCGGACGATCTTCGCGGTCCACTTGCCGCCCAGCCGGAACGGCGATTCGGTGTGGTCGCAGCCGGTGAACATCTCGGCGTCCAGTGGTTGGCTCACGCTGTCGAGCGTACGTAACTATCGTTGCGGAAACCATGGGGTGCCGGTCTAGCGTCGCGGCGACGGCCCACGGACGACGTGGGCCCTGGCGGGGGGACAACCCATGAGCAGGATCGTTGTGTTCGGAGCTGGTGGACGTGCGGGGCGGCGGGCGGTCACGGAGGCCGTGGAGCGGGGGCACCGGGTGACGGCCGTGGTGCGGGACCCCGCCGCATACCAAGGGTTCGCCCGACCCGGGGTGGACGTGGTCGCCGGGGACGTGACCGACGCGGAGAGCGTGGCGGCGGTGGCGGAGGGCCATGACGCGGCGATCGGCGCGGCGGCGCGGATGGACATGCCGTCGGCCGAGTTCTTCGCGGGTGCGGCGCACGCGCTGCTGACCGGGCTGGAGCGGGCCGGCGTGACCCGGCTGGTGCTGGTCGGGATCGGTACGACGCTGGAGGCGGCGCCGGGCGTCATGCTCCACGACACCCCCGGATTCCCGGCGGACGCCCGGACCTTCTCGCTCGGCCACGCGGCGGAACTGGACATACTGCGCGCCGCCGAAACCACCATCGACTGGCTGGTGCTCGCCCCGCCGCCGGTCTTCCTGGACGACCGGGCCGACCGCACCGGCCACTACCGGACGGGCGGCAGCGAACTGCTGCCCGACGCCGGCTTTTTCTCGTACGCGGACCTGGCGGTCGCCCTGATCGACGAGATCGAGACCCCGAGGCACAGCCGTTCGCTGACCGCTGTGGCCTCCTGACCGATCCGCGAAGTCAGGTGTAGTGGTAACGGGCCTGCACGACGATGAGCTCCGACTCCGTCGGCTTGTACACGAGACGGTGCTCGTCGTCGATGCGCCGCGACCAGTAGCCGCTCAGGTCGCCCCGCAGCGGCTCCGGTTTGCCGATGCCGTTGAAGGGGTCTCGGATGGTGTCGGCGATCAGTTTGTTGATGCGACGCGTCATGCGCCGGTCGCTCTCCGACCAGAAGGTGTAGTCGTCCCAACCACGCGTGGTGAACGCGAGTTTCACGCGCGACCCTCGCCGTCGTCGTCCGGCACGTCCGCCAGTTCGCGGTACTCGGTCCCGCCCGCCTCGGCTTCCGCGATGGAGTCGAGCAGTCGACGCGCGTTGGCGGGGGTGCGCAGCAGGTAGATCGTCTCCTGCCACGAGGTGAAGTCCTGCTCGGACATGAGGACCGCGTTGCCCTTGCGCGAGGTGATGTGCACGGGGGCATGGTCCTCGTTGACCTGCTCGATCAGCGGGAAAAGGTGCTTTCGGGCTTCGCTTGCCGTTATCGACATCTCGGAACCTCTTCTGCCGCGACCGACTGGTACTGCTTATGGTACCAGTCGGGACCCTCGCTCGCGCTGGGAGCCGTGCTGTCGCACCCGCCCGATACCGTCGCCCCATGGCCACCACCGCGTCCCACACCCCCAACCTGGCCGTCCTCGAAGGCGTGCTGGAGAGGATCACGTACGCCAACGAGGAGAACGGGTACACCGTCGCCCGCGTCGACACCGGGCGGGGGGCCAACGATCTGCTCACCGTCGTCGGGGCGTTGCTCGGGGCGCAGCCCGGGGAGTCCTTGCGGATGGAGGGGCGTTGGGGGTCCCACTCGCAGTACGGCAAGCAGTTCCACGTGGAGAACTACCGGACCGTCCTCCCCGCCACCATCCAGGGCATCCGGCGCTACCTCGGCTCCGGGCTGATCAAGGGCATCGGGCCGGTCATGGCCGACCGGATCACCACCCACTTCGGGGTCGACACGCTCGACGTCATCGAGCGCGAGCCCAAGCGGCTCATCGAGGTCCCCGGGCTGGGCCCCAAGCGGACGAAGATGATCGCCGCCGCCTGGGAGGAGCAGAAGGCCATCAAGGAGGTCATGGTCTTCCTCCAGGGCGTCGGCGTCTCGACGTCCATCGCGGTGCGGATCTACAAGAAGTACGAGGACGCCTCGATCTCCGTCGTGAAGAACCAGCCCTACCGGCTGGCCGCCGACGTCTGGGGCATCGGCTTCCTCACCGCCGACAGGATCGCCCAGGCCGTGGGCATCCCGCACGACAGCCCGGAGCGGGTGAAGGCGGGGTTGCAGTACGCGCTGTCGCAGTCCACCGACCAGGGGCACTGCTTCCTGCCCGAGGAGCGGCTGATCGCGGACGCGGTGAAGCTGCTCCAGGTGGACACCGGGCTCGTCATCGAGTGCCTGGCGGAGCTGGCCGAGGAACCGGAGGGCGTCGTACGGGAGAAGGTGCCGTCACCCGAGGGCGGCGAGCCGGTCACGGCGGTGTACCTGGTGCCGTTCCACCGGGCGGAGATCTCGTTCGCCGGGCAGGTGCGGCGGCTGCTGCGGACGCCGGAGGAGCGGATGCCGGCCTTCGCGGACGTGGACTGGGAGAAGGCGCTGAAGTGGCTCGGGGGCCGGACCGGGGCCACGCTGGCCCCCGAGCAGGAGGCCGCGGTGCGGCTCGCGCTCACCCGGAAGGTCGCCGTGCTGACGGGCGGCCCCGGTTGCGGCAAGTCGTTCACGGTCCGGTCCATCGTGGAGCTGGCCCGGGCCAAGAAGGCGAAAGTGGTGCTGGCCGCGCCGACCGGGCGGGCCGCCAAGCGGCTGTCCGAGCTGACCGGTGCCGAGGCGTCCACCGTGCACCGTCTCCTCGAACTGAAGCCGGGCGGCGACGCGGCGTACGACAAGGACCGCCCGCTCGACGCCGATCTGGTCGTCGTGGACGAGGCGTCGATGCTCGATCTGCTGCTCGCCAACAAGCTCGTGAAGGCGGTGGCACCGGGTGCCCACCTGCTGCTCGTCGGCGATGTGGACCAGCTGCCGTCGGTGGGGGCGGGGGAGGTGCTGCGGGACCTCCTGGCCGAGGGCGGCCCCGTGCCCGCGGTCCGGCTGACCACGATTTTCCGCCAGGCCCAGCAGTCGGGCGTCGTCACCAACGCGCACCGCATCAATTCCGGCGTACCGCCCCTGACTCAGGGGCTCAGTGACTTCTTCCTCTTCGTGGAGGACGAGACGGAGGACGCCGGGGTGCTCGCGGTGGACGTCGCGTCCCGCCGCATTCCGGCCAAGTTCGGGCTGAACCCGCGCCGGGACGTCCAGGTGCTCGCCCCCATGCACCGGGGCCCGGCCGGGGCAGGGCACCTCAACGGACTGCTCCAGCAGGCGATCACCCCGGGCCGGCCGGGCGTGCCCGAGAAGCGGTTCGGCGGCCGGGTCTTCCGCGTGGGGGACAAGGTCACGCAGATCCGCAACAACTACGACAAGGGGGAGAACGGGGTCTTCAACGGCACCGTGGGCGTCGTCACCGGCCTTGACCTGGACGAACAGCGGCTGACGGTCCTCACCGACGAGGACGAGGAGATCGGCTACGACTTCGACGAGCTGGACGAGCTGGCCCACGCGTACGCCATGACGATCCACCGTTCGCAGGGCAGCGAGTACCCCGCCGTCGTCATTCCGGTGACGAAGAGCGCCTGGATGATGCTCCAGCGGAACCTGCTCTACACCGCCGTGACCCGGGCCAAGAAGCTCGTCGTCCTGGTCGGCTCGCGGCAGGCGATCGGCCAGGCGGTCCGCACGGTTTCCGCAGGCAGGCGCTGTACGGCGCTGGATCACCGGCTCCGCGGAGGCGGCGACGGAGGATCGTCGGTAAAAATGATCGATCAAAACGGTGGGAAACATCACGGAGGTCTTCCGGAACCGCAGTCAAGGGGGCAGGATGGCTAAGTTCGCGGCACTCAGTGCCGCGAGTAGGTCCAATGGACGACCCCGAGTGCACTCTCCTGAGCCAAATGGGGGAGGGTGGAGACAGTCAGGGAACCTCGAAGAAGAGGCACTACGTCGGTGAGGGATGACGTGAGCGAGCACACCAACAACGCTGTGGTACTGCGGTACGGCGATGGCGAGTACACCTACCCGGTGATCGACAGCACCGTCGGCGACAAGGGCTTCGACATCGGGAAGCTCCGGGCGAACACCGGCCTGGTGACGCTGGACAGCGGATACGGCAACACCGCTGCCTATAAATCGGCCATCACCTACCTCGACGGCGAGCAGGGCATCCTGCGCTACCGCGGCTACCCGATCGAGCAGCTCGCGGAGCGTTCGACCTTCCTCGAGGTCGCGTACACGCTGATCAACGGTGAGCTTCCCAAGGTCGACGAGCTTTCGACCTTCAAGAACGAGATCACCCAGCACACGCTGCTGCACGAGGACGTCAAGCGGTTCTTCGACGGCTTCCCGCGCGACGCCCACCCGATGGCCATGCTGTCCTCGGTCGTCAGCGCGCTGTCCACGTTCTACCAGGACAGCCACAACCCGTTCGACGAGGAGCAGCGCCACCTCTCCACGATCCGGCTGCTCGCCAAGCTCCCGACCATCGCCGCGTACGCGTACAAGAAGTCGATCGGTCACCCGTTCGTCTACCCGCGCAACGACCTGGGCTACGTCGAGAACTTCCTGCGCATGACCTTCTCGGTCCCGGCCCAGGAGTACGAGCTGGACCCGGTCGTCGTCTCGGCGCTCGACAAGCTGCTCATCCTGCACGCGGACCACGAGCAGAACTGCTCGACCTCCACCGTCCGCCTGGTCGGCTCCTCGCAGGCGAACATGTTCGCCTCGATCTCGGCCGGCATCTCGGCGCTGTGGGGCCCCCTGCACGGCGGCGCCAACCAGTCCGTCCTGGAGATGCTGGAAGGCATCCAGGCCAACGGCGGCGACGTCGACTCCTTCATCCGCAAGGTGAAGAACAAGGAGGACGGCGTCCGCCTGATGGGCTTCGGCCACCGGGTGTACAAGTCCTTCGACCCGCGCGCCAAGATCATCAAGGCCGCCGCGCACGACGTGCTGTCCGCCCTCGGCAAGTCCGACGAGCTGCTGGACATCGCGCTCAAGCTGGAGGAGCACGCGCTCTCCGACGAGTACTTCGTCTCGCGCAACCTCTACCCGAACGTGGACTTCTACACGGGCCTCATCTACCGCGCGATGGGCTTCCCGACCGAGATGTTCACCGTGCTCTTCGCGCTCGGCCGGCTCCCCGGCTGGATCGCCCAGTGGCACGAGATGATCAAGGAGCCGGGCTCCCGCATCGGCCGCCCGCGCCAGATCTACACCGGCGAGGTCCTGCGCGACTTCGTCCCGGTCGAGGGCCGCTGAACGCCCCATCCCGCTTCACCCCGGCCCTGACTGACGCCGGATCCCCGCGCCCCCGTCCGCCGCGCCCTCGCCCCGAGCGACGCGGCGGGCGGGGGCGTGTGGTGTTCCGGGGGAGTGCGTGGGGGTGTACGCCGGGCGCGCGCGCCGGTCCGGGAGCGCTCCCGTGCAAGAGAGAAGCGCCTCGCCATCGATCCCCCCACGGGCCGACAGCGAGGCGCTTCCCATGTCCCGGAGCGGATTCCCCCCACGGGATCCGGCCGGGCGTTCAGTGGGAGCCGTAGCTCCTGGGCTGTGCCTCGGTACTGCTTGTCCTGCTCACACGCTGTGGTCTGCCGGGGTACGTACCGACGGGAGGGCCGCTCAAAGCTCCCCGGTGTACGTGCCCCGGCCCACTCTTGCCCGGAGCATCCCCCAAGATGCTCCGCAGGACGTCCCCCAAGACATCCTTGGCATCGCACTCTAAGACTTACGAACGCATCGAATGGTTACCCTGAAACCGATGTGATCTGGATCTCATTGTGGAAATTACGTGAAGGAGCGCAGGCGCAGGCTGTTCGTCACGACGAAGACCGATGAGAAGGCCATCGCCGCTCCGGCAATCATAGGGTTGAGCAGCCCAAATGCCGCAAGGGGTAGGGCGGCCACGTTGTAGCCGAATGCCCAGCAGAGGTTGCCCCTGATGGTGGTGAGGGTGCGCCGGGAGAGGCGGATGGCGTCTGCTGTCACCTTGAGATCTCCACGAACCAGGGTCAGATCACTCGCTTCGATTGCCGCGTCCGTGCCCGTGCCCATGGCCAGGCCCAGGTCGGCGGTGGCCAGCGCGGCGGCGTCGTTGACCCCGTCGCCGACCATGGCGACGACCCGCCCGCGCTCCTGGAGACCCCGGATGACGTGCGCTTTCTCCTCCGGCAGCACCTCGGCGCGGACCTCCTCGATCCCGACCTCGCGAGCCACGGACTCCGCCACGGCGCGGTTGTCACCGGTCAGCAGGATCGGTGTGAGGCCGAGATTCCGGAGCGCTGCGACGGCCTCCGCACTGGTGTCCTTGACCGCGTCGGCGACTTCCAGGACCGCCCGCGCCTCACCGTCCCAGCCGACCGCGACGGCCGTACGCCCTTGAGCGGCGGCGTCCGTGACGGCGGCGGCCAAGGCGTCGGGAAGGGTGAACCCGGCCTCGGTGAGCAGCCGGGGGCGGCCGACGAGGACCGCGTGGCCGTCGACCACGCCCTGCACGCCGAGTCCGGGGACGTTGGTGAAGTCCTCCGGGGTGGGGAGGGTGCCGGTGCGTTCGGTGGCTCCGGTGGCCACTGCCTGGGCGATGGGGTGTTCGGAGGCGTGTTCCAGGGCGCCGGCGAGGCGGAGGGTGTCGGTTTCGGTGGTTCCGGGGGTGGT